>JBBPZN010000025.1:0-28895 GCA_038198705.1 Mycobacteriales bacterium | reverse complement strand
ACTGCTCCCGCTCCCGAGCCCGAGAACGCCTCCGTGTCGGACCATGCGTCCGAGCCACTGTGGGATGCGCAATCGGACAGTTGAGAGATCCGTACGACACCGAGGCGTTGCGCGCCTCGACTCTGTCTGCCTGGACGGATTCGCCTACCCGATTGCGGGAAGACGCTGCCACCGAAGCGGACCTGGTTCGCGGGGGTTATCGCGACCGTCTGCTGACCGAACTCGCGCAGAATGCTGCCGACGCGGCAGCCCGAGCGGGAGTCGCGGGACAGATGAAGGTCTGGGTGTCCGGTCGCGATCTGCACGTCGCCAATACCGGTGCCCCACTGGATCTCGGCGGCGTCCACGCGCTGACGGCCCTGCGGGTATCGGCCAAGACAACCGGCGTCGGTCGCTTCGGAGTGGGTTTCACTGCGGTCCGCTCGGTCAGCGACGAGATCGAATTTCGTTCCACTGCAGGTGGAGTGAGCTTCAGTGGCGCCAGGACCAGCAGTGTTCTCGCCGATGCAGGCCTGGACGTACCCGATGTAGGCGTTCCCGTGTTGCGCCTGGTCTGGCCTGCCGAAGAACCTCCAGCAGTAGGGTTTTCGTCGGAGATCATCCTGCGGGACGTCGAGGTGGCAGGGCTGCTCGACGCCATGCGCGTCGAGGCGATCGACTTGTTGCTCGAATTGGAATCGCTGGTCTCGATCGAGATCGGCCAGGATCAGTTCGACCGCACGATCGAGGGGGAGGGCCTCGAGTCGGTGAAGGTCGGCGATCTCGAGTGGTGGCAGTTCCGGACCGCTCACACCAGATGGCTCGTCCCTGTCTCCGACGGGGTGCCGACAGTGGTGGCATCGGATGTGCTTCGTGCGCCTACTCGTTCGGACGAGGAGTTGTCACTGCCTGTGCTCGTCGTCGCGGACGTGCAGATGCAGCCGGATCGTCGACGCGTTCTTCCCGGTGCGCACCTGCAGCGCGTCGCGGAGGGGTACGGCGAGATGATCGCTGCATTTCCTACCTGGTTCAGAACTCGACTGGTTCCGGTTCCGGGCTTTCCGCGCAGCGAGGTCGACGGGATCTTGCGTGAGCAGATTCTTCGGGAATCCGTCTCTGCCCGTTGGCTTCCCTCGGTGATCGGTGAGAATCTGATCCCCTCGCGGGCCATGGTGCTGCCAGGACTCACCGACGAGCTCGGTGAGCTTCTTGCTGATGTGTTCCCCGATCTGGTCGGGGCCGCGCTTTCTGGTCCGCGGCACGCAGGCGCGCTTGCTGCGGTCGATGTACACCGAATCGGCCTCGCCAGACTGGCCGAGATGCTGACGGGTATCGACCGTGAACCTCGTTGGTGGGGGCGGCTGTACGACGCGCTCACCCCGCTGGTCACCGACGGCGTGGCCGCGGAAGAGCTTGCAGCGCTGCCGGTTCCGCTGTCGGACGGCCGGACGATAACCGGTCCCCGTACTGCCGTACTCGGAGCGGGCGTCAGTGGGGTCGGGTCGGTGCATTGGGCTCGGCTGGTGCACCCGGATGCGGTGAGCCCACTGTTGTCGAGGTTGGGCGCGGCGGAGGCAACCGCAACCGATCTGCTGTCCGATACGGCGCTCGAAGCGCTACTCGAGGACCTCGACTGGGACGATTCCGACGCCGTCGGCGATACCGTGACTTCGGTGCTGGCGCTCGCCTCATCAGCAATGGAGCTGCCTTCCTGGATAGGTTCGCTGCCGCTCGAGGATTCCGATGGTGAGCTTCGCGCCGCCGATGAATTGCTGCTGCCCGACGCCCCGCTTGCAGGCCTGTTGGTGGAGGACTCACCTTTCGGGCTGGTCGCAGATTCCGTCGTCGCACACTACGGGCCTGCAGCGCTTCGCGCGGTCGGAGTGGGGTGGGGATTCAGCACCGCAACCGACGATCTCCCGACCGGTCCGGATCACGATCTCGACGACGAGGATTCGTGGTGGGCTTCGCTCGCGGAGGATCCGGCGGTGCTCACTGCCGTACGCGACCTCGATCTGGTCGATGAGCAGCGGTGGCCGGATGCGTTGACTCAATTGCTATCCGATCCGGCGACCCGAGCAGCGGTGCAGGCGCTGGACGGGTACACGGCGTGGTGGCTGCGTACGCACGCCCGTATCGACGGTGAGCGGCTGGGAAGCTATCGAGCGCCCTCGGATTTCACGTTCGCCGGTCTGCTCGACCCACTCGATCACCCGAATGCCGACGATGTAGCGGCCGCTCTTGCCCCCAGTTCGTGCGACAGCGCATGGTTCACCGGCCTCATTCTCTCGAGATTGGCCGATCCTTCGCGATCACCGACTCCGGCGGTCATCACGCGAGCTCATCGACTCGTCGCCGACGCTGTCACTTCGGGGCGAGTGGACCTCGACGAGTTGGATGCGCCGACGAGCGTGCGTGCTGTTTCCGGCCGTCTCGTCGATCCTGCTGACGCGATCGTGCTCGACCGCCCATGGTGTGTGGCAGCGGTCCCCGCCGACGTCGCGATCCTGTCGTCCATGGATACCGCGTCTTCGTTGGCGTCGATTCTGGACGTGCGCACCGCGTCGGAGTCGATCTCCGCAGAAGTGTTGGGAATCGGCCGGGTGAGTTCGTGGGACCGCGAGCCCGGGGCGGTACTCGCATGCGCAGAAATGGGTGTGGAGCTGCCGGTCGGGCAGGTTGTCGTGCACCGCGAACTTGTAGTGAGACTTACCGGGGCGGTCGAGGGTGAGCATCACCTCGCCTGGTGGGTGGCTGCGGACGGAACTACGCATTGCGCGCAGAGTTGGGAGCGACCCCGTGGACGGTGACGTGCTGACGTGGATGGTCGAGCACCGGGTTGTGTGGTTGACCACACTCTTCTGGATCATCACCACGCTAGGAAACACCGTGGCGATGTTTCTGTTGTCGGTCATCGGATGCGCCGTCCTACTGCGGGCCGGACGCGGACCGGATGCAGTCATGGTGGGAGGCGCCATGCTCACTGGCTGGGGGCTGATGAGCCTGTTGAAACTGATCTTCGGGCGCGAGCGGCCACCGATACCGGAACGGCTCGTCGAGATCTCGACGCATTCGTTTCCTTCGGGGCACGCGATGATGTCGGCGATCCTCGCCACGACGGTGACCGCGGTGTTGCTGCGGTCGACCGCGTCATGGCTCAGAAATCCGGTGGTTCTCGCGATACCAGCGGTTGCATCCCTGGCGATCGGCTTCTCGCGGATCTATCTCGGCGCGCATTGGACGACGGACGTCCTGGCGGGATGGTGCTTCGGTATCGCGTGGGGGTTGCTATGGATCTACGCGCTCAGCGCGCGAAGTCGCTCCGCTGTGCGATGACGAGGAGTTCATCGCGCATCGAGGGGCTGCTGACTGCGTGTGCGCGTGCGTAGAGAGCGCGGATCGAGCGAGCGTGGGTGCGACGAGTGCGGTACTGCGTGACGAGCTTCATGACCTGGCCTTCGGGGTAATTCATGGGATGAATCAACTGACATAACTCATACTCCCCGCAAATCCTGTGTTACTCAACCCTAATAAGAGTGAGTTTCCGCACGTCAGGCCGCTGTGCGTGACTGCGGTTACGTGAGGCCGCGTTGAGCGGTCCTGCTACCGCGACGAGCGGCAGCCCTCTGCATGAGAAACAGTGTGAAGCCGATTACGCCGACGGCGACCCCGGTCCAGCAGGTCGGCAGTGCATCCGCCCACCGATCGCCACTGATCAGCACCACCACGGTAGCAACGACCCAGGCGAGAATGCCGACCGCGATGACGGGCGCAGGATCTGTGAGCCGTACGCTCAGCGCGGGGGTTTCCGGCTTACTATCCACGAAATGTAGGTTACTCCCATGGTGTCGCCCAAAATCCTGGACAACTACTTCAAAATCACCGAACGTGGATCGACGGTTGGTTCGGAAGTGCGCGGCGGCGTCGTCACCTTCGTGGCGATGGCGTACATCGTCGTCCTCAATCCGCTGATCCTCGGCAGCTTCTCGGCGGACGACGGCGCGGCCAAGACCGATGTGCTCGGTAATATCCTGCCCGTCGCGCAGGTCGCCGCGGTGACTGCGCTCGTCGCCGGGTTCATGAGCATTTTGTTCGGCATCGTGGCCAACTATCCCTTCGGTATCGCCGCCGGACTCGGGATCAACACTCTTCTCGCCGTCACCATCGCTCCACAGGTGACGTGGCCGGAGGCCATGGGGCTCGTCGTCATCGACGGCATCATCATCGTGTTGCTCGCGCTGACGGGCTTTCGTACCGCGGTGTTCAACGCCATTCCGTCCGAATTGAAAGCGGCGATCGCGGCAGGCATCGGCACGTTCATCGCCTTCATCGGACTCGTCGACGCCGGTTTCGTCCGACGCATTCCCGACGCCGCCGGCACCTCGGTCCCGGTCGGTCTCGGTATCGACGGCTCCATCGCCTCGTGGCCGACGGCGATTTTCGTGTTCGGGCTGCTGTTGATGGGCGTTCTCGTGGTGCGGAAGGTCCGCGGAGGGCTGCTGATCGGCATCGTCGTCACCACGGTGCTCGCGGCGGTCGTCGAAGCCTTCACCGATATCGGGCCGTCGAACGGAGTGGATCCGAAAGGCTGGAATCTGAGCGTTCCGATCCTGCCCGATCAGCTCATCCAGACCCCGAACCTGTCCTTGGTCGGCGACGTAGATCTTTTCGGCGCGTTCACTCGCATCGGCGTCCTCGCAGCGAGCCTGCTCGTGTTCACTCTCGTTCTGGCGAACTTCTTCGACGCGATGGGAACGATGACCGGGCTCGGCAAGGAAGGCGAGCTGATGGATGACAAGGATCAGCTCCCCGGAATCGGCAAAGCGCTCGTCGTCGAGGGAACCGGCGCGATCGTAGGCGGTGGCGCGTCGGCGTCGTCGAACACGGTGTTCGTGGAATCTGCGTCCGGTATCGCCGAGGGCGCGCGAACCGGTTTGGCCAATGTCGTGACCGGCCTGCTCTTCTTGGCCGCCATGTTCTTGACGCCACTCACTGCCATCGTTCCCATCGAGGCTGCCTCTCCGGCTCTGGTCATCGTCGGCGCCTTGATGATCGGACAGGTTCGTGACATCGACTTCTCCAAGTTCGAATTCGCGCTTCCTGCTTTCCTGACCATCGTGGTCATGCCGTTCACATACTCGATCGCGAACGGCATCGGAGTCGGGTTCATCACCTGGGTGGTGCTCGCGGTGGGGCGCGGTAAGGCGAAGACGGTTCATCCCCTGCTTTGGGTCGTAGCCTTGATGTTCGTCCTATATTTCGTCGTCGGACCGATCACTGACGCGGTTACGTAGGCCATAACGCGCACCAGGGCGTAGTCTCTGCGCTGTGACGTCGGGAAACAGCGTAAAAGACAACCGTGAGTTGGCAAGCGATCTATCACTGGCCGTGGTGCGATTGACTCGCCACCTGAGGGGAAGACGTGTCGACTCGCAAGTGTCGCTGACTCAGCTGTCGGCTCTTGCGACATTGAGCCGCGAAGGAGACATGACGCCGGGGGCGTTGGCGGCTCGTGAACGGGTACAGCCACCATCGATGACACGCGTGATCGCGTCGCTTGCAGAGCTCGGACTCGTGGTTCGCACTCCGCATCCCACCGACGGCCGACAGGTGATCGTGTCGCTGTCCCCGTCCGGCCACACGCTGATCGCCGACGAGGCCAGTGCGCGTGAGGCGTGGATGACCTCCCAGTTGGCAGGCTTGAACGAAACTCAACTCGTAGTTCTCCGCGATGCCGTCGAGATCATCGGCGCGCTGGTCAACAACTCCGAGTAGGTAGTTCGTTACCTGAGGTTAGTATTTGAGGAGTGCCCTCTGCTTCCCCGATGTTCGCTGCACTGCGCACCCGCAACTACAGGTTGTGGGCTTCCGGGCAGATAGTTTCTCTGGTCGGAACGTGGATGCAGAGGGTGGCGCAGGACTGGCTCGTACTGACACTGTCGGGCGGCAACGGTGTCGCGGTCGGCATCGTGATGGCCCTGCAGTTCGGACCGACATTGCTGCTGTCGGTGTGGGGTGGGGTCCTCGCAGATCGGTACGACAAACGAACTCTGTTGATGATCACCCAGGCCTTCGCTGCGGTCTGTGGGCTCGTGCTCGGTCTCCTCGACGTCGGCAATCTCGTCGAACTGTGGCACGTGTACGTCATCGCGTTCGTTCTCGGATGTTCCTCCGCCATCGACGCGCCGGTGCGTCAGTCCTTCACCATCGAGATGGTCGGCAAAGAGACGCTGGCGAATGCAATTGCGTTGAACTCCATGACGTTCAACATGGCACGCATCATCGGACCGGCTCTGTCGGGTGTACTCATCACGTTCATCGGTACCGGGTGGGTGTTCCTGATCAACGCTGCGTCGTTCGCGGCGGTGTTCGGCGCCCTCGTCGCGATGCGATCTGCCGACCTCTTCCACGTCGAACGAGCCGCGCGCGCGAAAGGCCAGGTGCGGGAAGGGTTCCGCTACGTGTGGGGCCGAGACGATCTGCGCGTTCTCCTGGCAACGGTGTTCATGGTGTCGACGTTCGGATTGAACTTTCCGCTCAGTCTGGCGGTGTTGGCGCGCAACACCTTCGGCAGCGGCGCCGACGCGTACGGATTACTGTCGACGGCATTGGCCGTCGGAACGCTTGCAGGCGCGACCCTTGCTGCCCGCCGATCCGGCACGCCCCGCCTGCGGTTGTTCATCGGCGCCGTCATCGCTTTCGGGGTGTTCGAAACACTCGTCGGACTGATGCCGAACTACACACTCGTCGCAATTCTCCTCGTCCCGACCGGAGCGTTGACTCTGACGTTCACCACCTCGGCGATGAACATTGTGCAGATGTCGGTGCCGTCGGAGATGCGAGGACGCGTCATGGGCATCTACATGCTCTGTTTCCTCGGCGGCACCCCTGTCGGCAGCCCGGTTCTCGGCTGGCTCGCCGATGTCCTCGACCCGAGAGCCCCACTGCTGTTCGGTGGCGCAGTGTCGCTGATCTCGGGCGTCGGAGCGGCCGTCTACCTGATGAAGCACAACAATCTGCCCCTTCGGATCGACCCGTGGCGGCGAACGAGAGTCGCCGCCTCGTGAGGTCTAGAACCCCCAGCCCATGACCGACGCCCGGTCGGTCGAGAACGCGAGATCCACCGTGTGCAACGCGTCCGAATCCCGGCTCCACAAGCGATTCGAGGCGGCGAATCGACTGGCACGGTGTGTACCGAAGTACAGGCTGCTGAGCACATCGAGCTTCATCGACGCGTCGGCGGGAGCATCGGTTCGAGTGACGGTGGCCTTTCCAGCACTGATCGTGACGTCGAAGGTTCCGCCGGCTTCGAGGAACGGATCCTCCACATCGAGCACGAATTGCGCGTCGACGGCGTAGGTACGGGCTTCGAGGGCAGCCTCGACATTCATGACACGGCTCCACAGCGCGTCGTGATGACCGGTGATCTTCGGTAGGCGATTGTTCGTCAGCAGGAACGGCAACGGCTCGTCCGGGGCCTGACTGACCTCGATGGTGTCGACGAGATCGATCCCGACGAGCACTTGCCACATCTGCGCATACGCGTCGTCGGTGACGGCGATGAACTCCTCGACGACGACCTTGGTGGCGCCGGACATGTTTCGGCGGTGGGCGACGTAACCGTCCGGGTGAACCATGAAGAAGAGCGCGGTCAATCCTTCTCGACCGTTTTCGCGGTCGGCGAAGAAGCGCTCCCAGCGGATCGGCGGCTTCGGTTGTGCGCCTGCCGTTGTGCGCTGCCAGCGATGGTAGATCTCGGGAAGCAGAGTCGATGCCTCGGTGGACTCCACCAATCGGACGTCGGTGACTGCGGGTACGTCCGGATGGAATTGTGCGAAGCGGCGATCGAGCACCACTCGGTGTTCCTCGGTGGCAGGCCCGTAGCCGAAGCGTCGGTAGATCGTGGCCTCGCTCGCCGTCAGCAACGACAGGGGGGCGCCTGCCGCTTCGAGATTGCGATGCTGTTCGGTGAACATGCGCCGGAGGATTCCGCGTCGGCGATGTGTCGGTGCGACCGAAACCCACGACACGCCAGACGCCTCCACCTGAGCGCCACCCGGGACGGTCACGGACATGGGGAAGTGCATCGCCACTCCGACGGGGGTGCTTCCATCCCACGCCATTACGACGTGACGCGAACTGGTGAGAATCTGCGTCTCGGCAAGATCCTCGGCATTCTGGTGTTCACCGAATGCATGCGCATCCAGAAGCGCCACGGCATCCCAGTCGTCGTCGGTTGCCGTCCTGACAGTGATCGTGCCCTCGGTATTCATCGCACTCGACCTTTCCATACAGATGCCAAGATGGACACGTGGTAAACGTAATCGACATCGACGACTCTGCCGATCCGCGGCTCGACGACTTTCGCAACCTCAATTCCTCCGACCGCAGACCGGACCTCCCAGACGGGAAGGGGCTGGTGATTGCCGAGGGCGTATTGGTGACCGAGCGGTTGTTGGCCTCGCGGTTCCCGACGATCAGCCTGCTCGGCGTCGACCGCAGGCTCGTAGAGCTGGGTTCACGCCTCGACGGGGTGGATGTTCCGTTCTATCGGACCAGTGCCGAGGTGATGGCAGAGGTCGTCGGATTTCATCTGAACCGTGGCGTGCTCTCTGTGGCGAGTCGGTCCCCGGAACTCGATGTCGCCGACGTCGTTCGCGAAGCCAGGACTGTCGTCGTGCTCGAGGGCGTCAACGACCACGAGAATCTCGGTGCAATGTTCCGTAACGCCGCAAGCCTCGGCGTGGACGCCGTACTTTTCGGAGCGGCATGCGCCGATCCCCTCTATCGTCGTGCCGTACGAGTGTCCATGGGACACGTACTTCGAGTTCCGTTCGCGCGTGTTCCGGACTGGCCACGTGGCTTGAAGATTCTCCGCGACAGCGGCTTTCAGACCATCTCGTTGACGCCGAATCCGTCGGCGATTCCGCTTGCCGAGGCGATGACGGGGGAGAAGGTCGCATTGCTGCTCGGTGCCGAGGGGTCGGGGCTGACCGAACATGCCATGCGTGCGACCGACATTCGCGCACGAATTCCGATGGCGCCGGGTACCGACTCGCTCAATGTGGCCACCGCGGCTGCGATGGCGTTCTACGAACGGGTGCGCGTGCAGTGACCGAGCACGTCGCCTATACCGGCGTTCCGGTCGCGCTCTTCGCAGCTGTCCTCGTCGGAGCCGCGCTGACCGCGTTCGGCCTCGAGCTCGCAGCCGTCAACGTATTCCTGGCGGTGGGAATCAACTTGATCGTCGTCGGCGGTGCTGCACCGACCGTGCTGCGCTTCCGACGCACGCCGCTGTGGCGGTGGCTCGTCTACGGAACGTGTGTCGGTGCCGTCCTCAGCTTCGTGGTTCTGGGGATTTCCGTCTCAACCAGCGCATGAACGAGCGATCCGGCATCGGCTCGGGTGGGGCCTGTTCGGGTGGCGCCTGTTCGACCCGTCGGGGTTCCTGACCGGGTGCATACATGGTGAACCCACACACCTGCAACGAGATCGGATCGAACTCGTCGCCGCGTGGCGCGCCGGTGTAGCGGTAGCCGAGCCATTCGGAGTTGGCTGCTTCGGCAAATTCCTGTGGGTGGAACGGAAGCGAGAGCGGGTCCGGCATGACGCCGGGCGGATAGACCAACGGGTGCTCTCCGGCCCAGAACTCTCGCTCCCACACCAGTGGCAGACCGGAGTCCTCGTAGATGTAGATCGGAGTCGCGCTGAACGAACGTCGCAGGGTGCCTCGTTCCCAATAAGCGAAGGCACCCCACGCCGTCTCCGGGTCCGTCATCACGAGATACGTGTGCTCGGCCGCCACCGGGCGAATCCAGGGCTCGGGCAGAGTCGACGGAGTGGCGACGGCCAAGTCGGCCGAACAAACCACGGTGACGCCCGGATACGCCCCGATATAGATCTCGTCGGGGCCGACTCCGGCTACGGCCGACACCGGGGAGAGCCTGCTCGGTACGGCCACGCGATCGGGGAACAGACGCCCGGCCAGCGCTGACGCAGTCTCCCAGTCCGAAGTTGTAGAGGATCTCAAGACTGCGATCGGGTCAGGAGTATCGACATACCAGACAGTTGATGCTTTGGCCCCCACTCCTGGCACCCTTCTCGGTCGAACGTCAGCCCATCATGTTCAATTGTGTCCGCTGCTTCGGACACCCAGCAGAACGTCTTCCCACGAAGGCATCGCGGGCTTGCCCTTCTTGTCTTTCTTCGGCACAGGAGGCTCGTGCCGCTTCGCCTCGGCGACCGCGGGGGCCGGGGGTGCGTTGACCTCCGGTGCGGCGTTCTCGGGCAATGCGATCTCCGGTGCGGGGTCCTCTGGTGCGGCGGTCTCCTGTGCGGCGGTCTCGATCTCACTGTCCGCGGTGGTGCCGTAGTACTCGTCGAAGGATTCCTCGGATGTCTCTTCTTCGATTGCCAGCGAGCGCACCGGCGCGAGTCCGCGCAACTGCCGTCCGAAGTCCGGGTCGATCAGCTCCGCTGCCGCGTCGTCCAGTGCGGTGATGGTGCCACCGTGGCCGTCAGGAAGGTACTGCCAATGTGCCTTGTTGGTCGTCCGGCCTGCCTGCCACTTCAGCTGAGCTACCCACTTGTTGTCCTCGTCGCGCCACGCGTCCCACGTTGCTTCGCCGAGATGGTGGCCGCGAGCGCGGAACGCGAGCGCGACGATCTCGGCCAGAGTCTGGACGGCAGGGCCGTCGTGCCGAAGAGGGTGGCCGGCTTGCGCCATGCTGGATGCCTGGGACCGTTCGAGAAGTACCGGATGGGCGAAGACCTCTACCCGGCTCAACGCCATTCCCGATTCGTTTGCAACCTGTTCCACGGTGGCCCCGCCGCGGATACGAGCCTGGATCTCCCTGGGCCTGAGCACACTGTCCATTTGGATCTCAATCTGTCCTAGTCGAGCGATGTCGCCGCGAGAGGCCGCGCGGAGCTTGTCGTCGGCTGGAAGCCGGAATTTGTCGCCGGTGGTTGGATCTGCGCAAATGACGTGCTGACCGTCGGGTTCGAGACCGACCACACGTAGATCTCGCACCATGACCTCCTCATCGCGCCGACTCGCGATATCGTCCTGTTCGACAGTAATCCAATCGTGATCGACGGTGTGTCTCCGACACGCGTCCGGCGTCACCGATGCTCGTGAGTCATGAGCGTAGTCATTGCAGTGTCCTGCTGTGGTGGTTCGGTGATGGCAGCATCAAAGGTGTTGGCGCCCTTGGCTATCGAGTCTCGGTGAAACGCGCATCGGGCGCTCCCTCCGAGGTCGTTGCGCTTGCGAACGTATCCGCAAGTGTAAGCCTCTTCGGCAGCGCCCGAGCTGTGAGCTTGCTGCTAACTCAGTGTGGACACGACCCAATCGATGCTCTTGGTCAGTGCCGTGACGTCGTCCGGTTCGATGGCCGGGAACATCCCGACGCGCAACTGGTTACGTCCGAGCTTGCGGTAGGGCTCGGTGTCGACGACGCCGTTGGCGCGAAGAACCTTGGCAACCTGGGCGGCGTCGACCTTCTCGTCGAAGTCGATGGTGCCCACGACCTGGCTTCGGTGTGCCGGGTTCGACACGAACGGAGTGGCGAAGTCGCTCTTTTCGGCCCAGTCGTACAGGCGCGAAGACGAGTCCGCTGTGCGCTTGGTCGCCCAGTCCAGACCACCCTGGCTGTTGAGCCACTCGATCTGATTGGCGAACATCAGGAGCGTCGCCACCGCGGGGGTGTTGTAGGTCTGGTCCTTACTGCTGTTGTCGACCGCGATCGGCAACGACAGGAAGTCCGGAACCCAACGGCCCGAAGTCTGGATTTCACTGACGCGCTCGAGTGCAGCCGGGCTCATCAACGCAACCCACAGGCCACCGTCGGCAGCGAAGCACTTCTGCGGAGCGAAGTAGTAGACATCGGAGTCGGCCACATTGACCGGCAGACCGCCCGCACCGGACGTCGCATCGATCGCGATGAGTGCGTTCTCGGAACCGGCAGGCCGGCTCACCGGGATCGCGACGCCTGTCGACGTCTCGTTGTGTGCCCAGCCGATCAGGTCGACCGACGGATCCGAGGTGGGCTCGGGAGCACTGCCGGGTTCTGCCTTGACGACGATCGGATCGCCGATGAACGGGTTGTTCTTGGCGACCGAGGCGAACTTCGAGCTGAATTCGCCGTTGGTGAGGTGCAAAGACTTCTCACGGATGAGTCCGAAGGCCGCGGCATCCCAGAATGCAGTGGTGCCACCGTTGCCGAGAACGACCTCGTAGCCGTCGGGCAGCGTGAACAGGTCCCGCAGGCCACTGCGCACCCGCGCGACGACGTCCTTGACGGGTTTCTGGCGGTGGCTGGTGCCGAAGACGGATGCGCCGACGTCGACCAAGGACTGCAGCTGCTCAGGGCGAACCTTGGAAGGTCCGCAACCGAACCGTCCGTCGGCGGGCAGGAGTTCGGTGGGAATGATCGGCAATTCGGCCATTGAGTAGCGCATCCTAGCGTCGTGGGGATATGGCACCTACAGGGTAGTCGGACCCGTACTCAGGCGATCTGGCCCCACCCGTCGACGGATTCGGGGGTGCGGGGCGCAGGCCCGGTGTAGATGGCTGCCGGGCGTACGAGCTTGCCGAGTCGCTTCTGTTCCATGATGTGCGCGCACCAGCCGGCGGTGCGGCCACAGGTGAACATCGCGGGCATCATGTGCGGGGGAACCTCGGCGAAATCGAGGATCACAGCAGCCCAGAACTCGACGTTGGTTTCGATTGCGCGGTCGGGGCGACGTTCACGTAGTTCGGTGAGTGCGGCCTGCTCGAGTGCGGCAGCGACCTCGTAGCGGGGTGCACCGAGTCGCTTTGCGGTCGCGCGCAACACCCGGGCGCGGGGATCCTCGGCGCGGTAGACACGGTGCCCGAAGCCCATGAGCTTTTCTTTGCGGTCGAGGATTCCCTTGACGAGCCCGCGGGGATCGTCGGACTTCTCGACTTCTTCGATCATCGGCAGTACTCGCGCCGGTGCACCACCGTGCAACGGCCCGGACATGGCGCCGATCGCTCCGGACAGTGCCGCGGCGACGTCGGCTCCGGTGGAGGCGATGACTCTGGCGGTGAACGTCGAAGCATTCATACCGTGCTCGGCCGCGGAGACCCAGTAGGCGTCGATGGCCTCGGTGTGTGCCGGGTCCGGGTCACCCTTCCATCGAGTCATGAAGCGGGCGGTGACGGTTTCGCACTGATCGATCCGCTTCTGCGGCACAGCAGGCTGGTGGATTCCGCGGGCGGACTGTGCGACGTAGGACAGTGCCATTACGGACGCGCGTGCGAGCTGGTCGCGGGCGGTGGCGTCGTCTATGTCCAGTAGCGGCTCGTAGCCCCAGATCGGTGCGAGCATCGCAAGCCCTGCCTGGACGTCGACGCGGACGTCACCGGTGTGAACCGGGAGCGGAAACGGTTCGGCGGGCGGCAACCCGGAGCCGAATTTCCCGTCGACGAGCAGTGCCCATACGTTGCCGAACGTCACCCGCTTGGATACGAGGTCTTCGATGTCGACGCCGCGATAACGCAGCGCACCGCCGTCTTTGTCCGGTTCAGCGATATCGGTGGTGAAGGCGACGACGCCCTCGAGGCCGCTGACGAAATCTTCGGGGACCTGTTGAACAGCCATTGCCTGGACTCTCCTCGTAACCGTAAATGCCCGGCTCCAGCCGTAGTGCCCGGTCCGGGCAGCGTCCGGGCTTTCTCTTCGGGGAGAACTTTAGCCGGTCGTACTCGGGAGTAGCGTCTGGGTTCGTGCCGAACCAAAAACCACACCTTGCCGATTTGCGTGTCGACTACGGCACGGACACCGACTTCGACGTCGGTCGATTGCGGAGCGGTTGGCTGCCGGTGGCACAGGAGTGGTTGACCGAGGCCATCGAGGCCGACATTCCCGAACCGAACGCACTGGTGCTCGCCACCGTCGATGCCGCGGGACATCCGTCCACGCGCACGGTGCTGTGCAAGGGCCTCGACGTGGACGGCGTCGTTTTCTACACCAATTACGACTCCGACAAAGGTAGGCAACTCACCCACACGCCCTATGCGTCCGTGACGTTCCCGTGGATCGGTATCGGGCGTCAGCTGACCGTTCGCGGCGCGGTCGAACGGGTGTCCGCCGAGGACACGGCCGAGTACTTCGCATCACGGCCGCGGGGATCGCAGCTGGGTGCATGGGCATCGCAACAGTCGCGTCCGGTGAGCTCGAGGGCAGAGCTCGAGCAGGCGCTCGAGAATATGGATCGAAAGTTCGACGGCCAGGTGGTGCCCGTCCCTCCGCACTGGGGTGGGTTTCGGGTCCTGCCCGACACCGTCGAGTTCTGGCAGGGTCGAACAAACCGTCTGCACAACCGAATTCGGTTCACGGTCGCGACGTCGGGAGTCGAGCGACTACAGCCGTGACCTGCCTTCATCGCTATAGAGTCACCGAAGAGGACTCCCAGCGTGGACAATGACACCCATGCCTGACGAACGAAGCGCCAGCGAGACCTACCAGTTGGTCAGTGGGAAGTATCGAGCCGAGATCGTCTCCACGGGCGCAGGCCTGCGCATGCTCGAGTTCGACGGCTCGCCGCTGACCGAGATGTTTGCAGCGGGGAAGAAACCGCCGCTGTCGGCCGGGCTGGTCCTCGCGCCCTGGCCGAACCGAGTCGCCGACGGCAGATTCACCTTCGGCGGCACCGAGCATTCGCTCGAGATCACCGAGCCGTCGCGTCACAACGCCAGTCACGGATTGGTGCGACGTGTCGAGTGGACCGTCATCGATCGGGCAGACGCCCGCGTCGTACAAACGGTGGAGATCGGCGAACAGAAGGGGTGGCCGTATCCGTTGACGCTGACCGTGGCGCACGAGCTGACACCCGACGGTTTGATCGTGACAGCCACTGCAGAGAACGTCGGAAGCACCGCTGCACCGTTCGGTATGGGTTTTCACACCTTCGTTCGAGTCGGGGATGTTCCGCTGGACGAATGCACCCTCGAGTTCTCGGCGGGCACCAGATTGCAGCTCGACCCGAAGCGGATGCTGCCCAACGGGCCTTCCGTCGAGACTGCCGGAACGGAGTACGACTTCCGAACGCCGAAGTCGTTGAAGGGTGTCTGGCTGGATACTCCCTTCAGCGCCGAACTGCCCGACGTCGACGGCCTTGCCCAGCACATTCTTCGGGCACCGGACGGGACCGCGACGGTGCTGTGGACCGACCGTGAATTCGACTGGGTGCAGGTCTTCACGGCCGACCCTGCGCACGATCAGGCTTATCCGGATCGGGGTCGCGCGTTGGCAATCGAGCCGATGACATGCCCGCCCGACGCGTTGAACTCCGAGATCGATCTACTGATTCTGCAACCGGGACAGTCGTGGTCCGGGACGTGGGGAATGGAGCGCCGATCAGCATGACGATCCTTGTCTGTGGCGAAGCCCTGGTCGACCTCGTCCCCGTGCACGAGGGGCCGTTGTTGTCGCCGAAGCTCGGCGGGGGACCGTTCAATGTCGCGGTGACTCTCGGTCGGCTCGGTTCCCCGGTCGCCTTTTTGTCACGGGTGTCGACGGATCCGTTCGGTGAGCAGATCCTCGGCAGCCTGCGCGGTGCCGGTGTCGACACGTCCTGGGTGCAGCGAGGCGCGGAACCGTCGACGTTGGCGATGACGACACTCGCCGACGACGGGAGCGCGCAGTACTCGTTCTATGCCGACGGCACGGCCGACCGTCTCGTGGCGGATCCCGGCCAACTACCCGACGAGATCGCCGCGCTGTCTTTCGGCACGTTGTCGTTGCTGTACGAACCTGGGGCCTCGGTGTACGCCGCATTGCTTCACCGTGCGCACGCGGCCGGGAAATTGACGATGCTCGACCCGAACATCAGGCCTGCGGCCATCGACAGTCCGAGCGGGGACATCACCGCCGACGGATTCCGGGCGAGATTCAAGGCGTGGTTGCCCGCCGTTGACATAGTGAAGGTCTCGGAAGATGATTCCCACTGGCTGGGATCGGGCCCGGAGGGTACTTCGGTCGACGATTGGCTCGCGAGCGGCGTCACAGCAGTAGTGATGACTCGCGGCGGCGACGGCGTATCGGTGTTCACCGCAAGTGGCGAAATCAGCGTGCCCGGCGTATCGGTGGATATCGTCGACACCATCGGCGCAGGTGACACCGTTCACGGCGCGTTACTCCACTTCTTGAAAGAGGAGAACATTCTCACATCTGGCGCACTGAGTGAGATGATCAAGGAAGAGTGGGAGCGAGCACTGAGATTCGCCGCACGGGCCGCAGCCATCACGGTTTCGCGTCCGGGGGCAGACCCTCCGTGGGCGTCCGAGGCGCCGAGAGACTAGTTTCTTTATCGACTGAAGATTGTTTCCGATCTAAGTACATGTCCGTTACCAGAGTTCGAGAGGGACCATTCGTGCCCGCTGAGAATGAAGCAAAAGCCACCCTCACCTATCCCGGTGGCGAACACGTCATGTCCATTGCCAAGGCAAGTGAAGGCAACGACGGGATCGAACTGGGAAAGTTGCTGGCTGACACCGGCTACACGACGCTCGACGGTGGTTTCGTCAACACTGCGTCGACGAAGTCGGCCATCACCTACATCGATGGTGACAAGGGCATCCTGCGTTACCGCGGGTACCCGATCGAACAGCTTGCCGGTAAGTCTTCGTTCATCGAGGTCAGCTACCTGCTGATCTACGGCGAGCTGCCCACGGATGATCAGCTCGAGACCTTCACCGACAAGATCCGTCGACACACGCTGCTGCACGAGGACCTCAAGCGGTTCTTCGACGGTTTCCCGCGTAATGCGCACCCGATGCCGGTGTTGTCGAGCGCCGTCAATGCACTGTCGGCGTACTACCAGGATTCGCTGGATCCCGACGACCCCGAGCAGGTGGAGTTGTCGACCATCCGCTTGCTGGCGAAGCTGCCGACCATCGCGGCGTACGCCTACAAGAAGTCCGTCGGTCAGCCGTTCCTGTACCCGGACAACTCGAAGAGCCTCGTGGAGAACTTCCTGCGTATGACGTTCGGCTTCCCGGCCGAGCCGTACGAGGTCGATCCCGAAATCGTCAAGGCACTCGACATGCTTTTGATCCTGCATGCCGATCACGAGCAGAACTGTTCGACATCGACGGTTCGTCTCGTCGGTTCCTCGGACGCGAACCTGTTCACGTCCATCTCAGGTGGCATCAATGCACTGTGGGGCCCGCTGCACGGCGGCGCCAACCAGGCAGTCCTCGAGATGCTCGACAAGATCAAGGCCGAGGGCGGCGACGCAACCGACTTCGTCAATCGCGTCAAGAACAAAGAAGACGGCGTCAAGCTCCTGGGCTTCGGGCACCGCGTCTACAAGAGCTTCGATCCGCGCGCGACGCTGGTCAAGGAAACCGCGCACACAATCCTCTCGAAGCTGGGCAACGGTGACGAACTCCTCGACATCGCGCTCAAGTTGGAAGAGACCGCGTTGACCGACGACTACTTCGTCGAGCGCAAGCTCTACCCGAACGTGGACTTCTACACCGGACTGATCTACCGCGCGATGGGCTTCCCGCCGCGCATGTTCACGGTGTTGTTCGCCATGGGCCGGCTTCCCGGCTGGATTGCGCACTGGCGCGAAATGCACGAGGACCCGACCACCAAGATCGGGCGCCCGCGTCAGATCTACACCGGTTACACCGAGCGGGACTACAAGGATCTCGGCTCCCGCTAGTCGGAAACTTCGCGAAAGCCGCCGCCTCCGAAAGGAATCGGCGGCTTTTTCGTATCTTAAAGGGCTAGAACTGCCGACGGTTCGCCAGCACCGGCAGCTTCGCGCGGATCGGTGCTACGAGTGCGGCGTCGATATCGATGGTGAGCAGGCCGGGTGTGGCGTCGAGTTCGCCGAGAATTTCCCCGGTCGGGGAGCTGACGACACTGTGGCCGACGCCGAGTGGGGCTGTGCCCCCGGCGTTCTCGGGTTCGGCCTGATCGCAGGCGGCGACGAAGGCCGTGGAGTCGAGAGCCCGCGCTCGCGCCAGTAGTGTCCACTGTTCGACTTTGCCGGGACCGGAGCCCCAGGATGCGGGCACGACGATCAGTTCCGCACCCAGATCTCCGAGCCGCTGGAACAGCGCCGGGAACCGCAGGTCGTAACACGTGGCGAACCCGACGGTGACGTCGTCGATCGTGAGAATCAGTGGGTCCGAACCAGGTGCGACGGTGTCGGATTCGGCGAAACCGAAAGCGTCGAACAGGTGGATCTTGTCGTAGTGCGCTTCGGTGGCGGGGCCGGTGATCAGCAGGGTGTTGCCGACTCTGCCGTTGTCGGCCTGGGTGAACATGCCTGCCACGACGGTGATGCCGATCCGCTGCGCGATCTCGCGGACCGCGTCGGCCCACGGGCCGTCGAGGGGTTCGGCGACGCCTCGAATCGGACCCGAGAAGCATCGCATCATGGCCTCGGGGAACACGACGAGTGATGACCCGGCTGCGGCTGCGGCACGGGTGTGTGTCTCGATGATCTTCAGGTTGTCGGCCGGTTCGGTACCGCTGGTGACTTGCGCGAGGCTGATCCGGATTGTTCTGCTCATCTTCGATCTCCTGATTGACGTATCTCGAGTGCTCTCCGCAATCGTATGCAATCGCGTTGTTGGCTCAGCGTTATCTGACGCCAATCCGCTGACCTGCGAAGACGGACCAATTCTCATACCTGCTCCGCTCCGCTGACCTGCACAACGTAAAGTTCAGCGAATGACGAAACCAGTGATCGAGTTTCAGGCTGGACCTCCCCCCACCGATCTGGTCGTAGTGGACCTGGTCGAAGGTGACGGTGCCGAGGCTGTTGCAGGCGGCGATGTGGACGTTCACTACATCGGCGTCGAGTTCGACTCCGGTGAAGAGTTCGACTCCTCGTGGAGTCGCGGAGAGTCGATTCAGTTCCCACTGCGCGGCCTGATCCAGGGCTGGCAAGACGGAATCCCCGGCATGAAGGTCGGCGGCCGACGTCAGCTGACCATCCCACCCGAGCTCGCATACGGTCCCGCAGGCGCAGGCCACCGACTCTCCGGCAAGACCCTCGTCTTCGTGATCGACCTGCTCGACGTCAAATAGGCCTTTCGGGCCGTCGACGTTCACTTCAGGTTCCGGTCTTCGAGTTCGAGAACCAACCTGGCGCCGCCCAGAGGGCTGTCGGTGAAGTACGCGCGGCCACCGTGCAGCTCGGCCTGTTGCTCGACGAGCGCCAGGCCGAGCCCGGAACCACCCTTGGCTGCGGAGGCACCGCGGTAGAAGCGTTCGAAGACCGAACTCCGCTCCTCTTCCGGCAGGCCCGTTCCGTTGTCGTCGACGACGACGGTGACGCGGGTGCCGTCCCGTTCGATCGTGATGGTCACCGCGTCGGCGCCGCCATGGCGAACTGCGTTGGTCAGCGCATTGCCCATCGCCAGCCGAAGTCCGGTGGGGAGAGCACGCATCGACACCGACGGCTCGGATTCGATGTGCACCGCCAAGCCCGGATACTGCCGCATGGCGTCTTGGGCGGCGATGTCGCAGATCTCCACCACATCGGTCTGGACGCGGTCGCTGTCGCTGGACAACTCGCCAGAGGCCAGTCGTTCGAGCGCAGCGAGTGTAGTTTCCACTCGCCCCTGAGTGCGTTCGAGGTCGTTCAGAATTTCCTGTCGCTGAGCGGGTCCGAGATCGAGCGTGCTGAGGACCTCGATGTCGGTGCGCATTGCTGTCAGCGGAGTGCGTAGCTCATGCGCGGATACTGCGGCGAAATCGCGGGCAGTGGACAGTGCGGCGTTCGTGCGGTCCTGGGCGTCGTTGACGCGTTGGAGCATTCCGCCGATGGCGACGGCGAGTTCGTCGGCCTCGCGTACCCCGGTTTTCGTGTCGGGTGGCATCGGCGGTTGGGCGCTGACCTGGCGAGTCAGCTCGACGAGCGGTCGGACCGCACGTCCGCCGAACAGCCAGCCGAGTCCGGTCGAGACGGCGATCGCGCCGAGGCCGACGAAGATGACCTGCTTCTGCTGCTCGTCGGTGACCTGCTGTGCTTCGATGGCCGGCACCCCGATAGCGATCGAAATATCCACCAGGGACACAGTTTTGGTCGTGTAGACCCGAAATCGCTGACCGTTCACATCGACGGTGGCCGAGCCTTCACCTAGATCGGGAAGCTGGATGGGCGTCGATGCGCGGACGGTATCGCCGGTTCGGATCGTCACGGCGAATGCCGCAGACAGTTGATCGAGGAATGTCTCGAGCACAGCAGCATTGGGAACGAGCGCCTGTGATGCCGTCGTCAACCGCTCGTCGAGCTGATTGACGTTGTTGCGTGAAATAGCAACCGAGGTCACCACTGCGAGAGCTGCAACGACGAGGGTGGCGCCCAGCGTCGTTGCAGCGGCGACGCGCGCGCGCAACGAAAACCTCACGAGGGCACCCGAAGAACGAATCCGACGCCGCGGACCGTGTGCAACACCCGCGGCGCGCCCCCGACTTCCAGCTTTCGACGCAGGTATCCGACGAAGACGTCGACCACGTTGGTGTCGGCCACGAAGTCGTAACCCCATACGAGTTCGAGCAATCGCTCGCGCGTGAGCACGACGCCCTTGTTGCGAGCAAGAATGGCCAGCAATTCGAATTCCCTTTTGGTGAGGTCGAGTTCGCGTCCGTTGCTGTGCGCGCGGTAGCCGGGCAGATCGACGGAGAGTGCACCGATCGAGATCTCCGACGCCGATGCCGGGGCGGGCGGGGGTGCGGTGGCTCGTCTTCGCAACATGGCGTTGATCCGGGCGACGAGCTCGGCAAGTACGAAAGGTTTGGTCAGATAGTCATCGGCGCCGGATTCGAGACCGGAGATTCGATCGTCGACCGACGCGCGCGCACTCAGCACGCAGATCGGCACATCGTTGCCCATTGCACGCAAGGCCTTCACGACACTCGCGCCGTCGAGAACCGGCATGTTGATGTCCAGGACGACGACGTCCGGCGACCGACTCGAGACCACGGTCAGGGCGGCCGCGCCGTCGGCGGCGGTGATCACCGTGAAGCCGGAGAGCTGAAGTCCTCGTTGGAGCGAGGACAGGACGTCGTCGTCGTCGTCGACTACTAGCACTGTCGCTGATTCGGGCACTGCCCCATTGTGCCTAGGCTGCCCAGCTGTCGACGGTCAACTGGCGTTCTTCGGGCGTTTTCGCGAAGAACGCCTCGAGCGCGCTTCGGCGTCTGAGGTCGGTGTCGAGCGACCACGCTACGGCGGGCGCCTGTGCGTACAGGGCCTGGTAATACTTCTCGAAGGTGCAGGTGCTGTTGACCAAGGACTGTGCGCCGGGGAATTTCGGTGTGGTTCTCATGAAAGAGTTCCTCTCTTGGGTTATTTCCCAAGGTAGGAGGCATTCTTACGGCCACTGTGAAGGTCGAGTGGGAGTTCTATGAGAATCGTTCGGCCAGGTCTGTGACGTCGACGACATCGCCGACGTGAGTTCGGTCGCCTCCCGCTTTCTTGGCTGTGTACATCGCCTCGTCCGCATTGGAAATGAGCCGATCCAACAACAGTGTCGGGTCGGTAACGAGTGTGCTGGGCATCGGTGTCGACAGCGATATCCCGATGCTCGCAGTCACCGGTGGTTGCGAGCTGGTCCGCACGACTCGCCGGAGGAGTTCGGCCTGGTGGGCCAAATCCATCGATTGGCCCGCGACTCGACGTTCTACTACTACGAACTCCTCGCCGCCCACACGGGCGAGCGAGGCCTGGGGAATCGCCTCGCTCAATGCCCTCGACACCGCCACCAGTACGGCATCACCGGTTTGGTGGCCGTGGGTGTCGTTCACCGATTTGAATCCGTCCAGGTCGAGAAGATAGACGACGAAGATCGAGCCGTCCTCCGATCGCGGCCGTCGGATCTCGCGATGAAGGCCGCGTCTGTTGAGCGTGCCGGTCAACGAATCGAATTCGGAGGCCTCGGCGTCGAGGGTCAGAATGCCCATCAACATCAGAGTCATGATCGGTACCGTGCTGATCACGGCCAGGACGGTGGCGGCGATCGTGATCACTTGGATGAGCGGAGTGCCGTCGATGATCTCTCGGACCGAGATGATCGTCACCATTGCGGCGGCCGAGGCCATGGAAAGTGCGAAGACGCGGAAACCATGAAAGAACACGACGTAGCCGAGGATGGCTGCGTACGAAGAGCAGGCCATCAACCCGAGGAGCGGGCCAGGCATCGTGAGCGCTGCCTCGCCCAGGAAGATGCAGCTGGTGGCGACGAAGCACAGAGACAGCCGAACATCGAGCCAGGGCTGCGCCCGCCAGAGCAGAACGGCCCATCCGATGTCGACGATGATGACGACAACTGCCATCGCCAGTAAATGCGGTTCGTTGGACGCACCTTCCCCCAATCGGAACAGCAGTGGTTGCATGCCGAGGACGAGCAACGTGATGACCACCGCGACCCGGGTGCTTCGCATGAGGCCGCGGTCGACGAGGTAGTCGGTGAACATGTCGTATCGGTGTGCCGTCTTCCAGATCCGAACCGATTCTGCGCGCGCCCGTGCGATCGGGGTGGCAGGGGTGCGTCTGACTGGCATGAAGATCGAAAGTCCATTCTCACCCAACGAACCGGGTGGTCGGTTACTTTAAGATACTTCCACTATCCAGGATTGTGCGGAGTGGGGATGGGTAAGACAGAACTTATGACACTCGTGTGGTTCCGCCGTGATCTTCGACTGGGCGACCTGCCGACCATCACGGCCGCAGCGGACTCGGGCGATCCGGTGCTCGGGCTCTTCGTCCTGGACGATCGATTGTTGAAAACCTCCGGCGGGCCGCGACGGGACTTTCTGTACCGCAGCCTGGCAGCTCTCGACGAGCAGATGGGCGGCCGACTACTCGTCGTCCACGGCGATCCCGAGACCGTGGTGCCGAAAGTAGCCCGGGCGATCGACGCCGAGTGCGTCCATGTCAGTGCAGACTACGGTCCCTACGGGCGTGAGCGGGACCAACGCGTCGGGAAGCAGGTGTCTTTGGTGACGACGGGATCGCCGTATGCCGTGGCGCCAGGGCGGGTCGTCAAGAGCGACGGCGAGCCGTACAAGGTCTTCACTCCCTATCTTCGGCAATGGCTGGACCATGGCTGGCGGGGGCCTGCCGACACCTCGGCATCGACGCTCGACTGGATCGACCCCGCCGACGTGTCGGGTCCGCGACGGGTGCAGATTCCCACCGAAGAGGACGGCTCGGACTTCGCTGCCGGGGAGAAGGCCGCGTCCACCCAGTGGAGTGAGTTCCTCGAGCGAGTGAAGGGATACGACGACGAGCGCAACCGCCCCGACCTCGATGCCACGAGCCGAATGTCGGTCTACCTCAAGTATGGCAACATCCACCCGCGGACCATGTTGAAGGATCTGGGCGCGCTACGCAGTGAGGGCTCGGCCGCATATCGACGGCAGATCGCGTGGCGAGATTTTTACGCGGACATACTGTTTCAGCGACCTGACAGTGCGCGTGAGAACTATGTGAAGAAGTTCGACAAGATCGAACTCGACTCCGGGAAGCAGGCGGACGAGATGTTCGCGGCCTGGTGCGAGGGGCGCACCGGATTTCCGATCGTCGACGCCGGTATGCGGCAGTTGAATTCGGAGAAGTGGATGCACAATCGCGTACGGATGATCGTCGCGTCGTTCCTGGTCAAGGACCTTCATCTTCCGTGGTGGCGAGGCGCACGTTACTTCATGAACACCCTGGTCGACGGCGATCTTGCCAGCAATCAGCACGGCTGGCAGTGGACCGCGGGATCGGGCACCGATGCCTCGCCGTACTTTCGGGTGTTCAACCCGATCACGCAGGGCGAGAAGTTCGATCCGACCGGAGACTACGTGCGGCGTTGGGTGCCCGAACTGCGAGGGGAGCAGGGGAAAGCCGTGCACACCTTGAAGTTCGGACGCCCAGCGGCTTACCCGGATCCGATCGTCGACCACAAGCACGGACGTGAGGTGGCCATCGCGCGGTTCAAGGCGCTCTAGCATTCGAGGTGCTCTAGCGTCGACGCGAGATACCGACCCCGACGAGGCAGATCGCCCCACCCACCACGGCGAGATAGTGCGGAATCTCGCCGAGCAGAAGCCACGCCAACGCGATGGTGATCGGGGGTACCGCGTACGTGGTGACGCCGAGGCGGCCGGCATCCATGCGTGTCAGGGCATACGCCCAGGTGCTGAAGGCCAAGGCCGTCGGTACCAGCCCGAGATAGAGCAGACCGCCGACAGCGGCTCCCGACGCATCGGCGAGGTCGTCGATCAGAGCCGGCGCGAAGGGGAGTGTGCACAGAGTTCCGATCGCGCATGCCATCCACGTCACCTGTAGGCCAGGGATGGTGCGCAGTACCGGCTTCTGGCTCAGCACACCGATCGCATACGTCACTGCGGACACCAGACACAATGCGATGCCGAAGAATCCGGCGTCGGTGTTCGTCGTATCACTCGTGGTGAGAGCGGTAGTGACCCCGACCACGACGGCACCGGCGAACGCAATGGCCGCACCGATGACGAGCCATCGGGGAAAGCCCTCGCCGAGGAGCAGGCCCGCGAACAGTGCGACCAGAATGGGGCCGATCTGAATGAGCATCGACGTGGTCCCGGCATCGACGCGCCGCTCGGCCGCGTTGAGTGCGACGTTGTAGATCGCGAACCAGAACACCCCCACGCTGAGGATCTGTAGCCACTGAGTTCGGTTCGGCCGGACCCACTTGCCCCGCAGCAGCAGAATCGACCCCAACACTGTGCTCCCGATCAGCAACCGACCCAGTGCGAGTGGCCCGGCGCCGAACGAGGTCCCGACACCGCGGATCGCCACGAACGCCGACGCCCACGCCACCACCGTGGTGACCACGGCGGCGACGGCGAGCCAGTCTGCTTTCGGTGAGGTACCGAGCTTGCTCATGACGAGGACGCTACTGCGCCCGAGCCGATCGGGGCGCGCGAACCTCGCCGTCAGTGGCGGAGGAGCTTCTCCAGCGCATCGAGTACCGCCGGATCCTCGATGGTCGAGGGCACGCCGTACTCGTCCCCGGCAACGATCTGACGCATCGTCTTACGCAGTATCTTTCCCGACCGTGTCTTCGGGAGCGCGCCGACGATGGTGACGTCGCGGAAGGTCGCGAGCGCCCCGATCTGCTCCCGCACCATGGCCACCAGTTCGGTGCGGAGCTGGTCCTCGGTGATCTGCTCGCCCGCCTTGAGGACTACGTAACCGCTCGGGCGTTGGCCTTTGAGGTCGTCGTGAATGCCGATGACCGCGCACTCGGCGACAGCCGGATGGCCCGCGAGCACCGCCTCCATCGAGCCCGTCGACAACCGATGGCCGGCAACGTTGATGACGTCGTCACTGCGGCCGAGCACGTAGACGTAGCCCTCGGAATCGATGTACCCGGAGTCGCCGGTCAGGTAGTACCCCGGAAACGTTTCGAGATACGAACGGCGGAAACGTGATTCGTCGTTCCACAACCCGACCAGGGTGCCCGGCGGCAATGGTAGTTCGATGACGATATTGCCTTCCTCACCCGCCGAGACAGGGTTGCCGACGGCATCGAGAATGCCGACGCGAAAGCCGGGCACCGGCACTGTCGGCGAACCGGACTTGATCGGAAGTGGTTCCAAGCCGAGTAGATTGGCGCAGATCGGCCACCCGGTCTCGGTCTGCCACCAATGGTCCACGACCGGAATGTTCAAGATGCGGCAGGACCATTCGTAGGTGTCCGGGTCGAGCCGCTCACCCGCGACGAACAACATCTTCAGCGAAGAGACGTCGTACTTGCTCAGCTCCGCCGCCTGCGGGTCCACCTTGCGAATCGCGCGAAGGGCAGTGGGCGCAGTGAAAAGCGCCCGAACACCATGATCGGCAACGACACGCCAGAACGCCCCGGCATCCGGCGTCCCGACGGGTTTGCCCTCGTACAGAACTGTCGTCGCGCCGGCGAAGAGAGGACCGTAGACGATGTAGGAATGGCCGACGACCCAGCCGACATCCGAGGCCGTCCACATGACCTGGCCTGCCCCGACGTCGTAGATGTTGCTCATCGACCACGTCAAGGCGACGGCGTGCCCACCGTTGTCGCGGACGACGCCTTTCGGTTTGCCGGTGGTGCCGGAGGTATAGAGGAAGTAGAGCGGATCGGTCGCCTGCACCGGGATCGGATCGGCGTCGGTGGCGCCGGCAACCTCGGTGTCCCAGTCGAGCCAGTCGTGTTCGGTCGGTATCCCGTCGCGAGCTTTGACGATGACCTTCGGCGTTGCGGCCGTGGACATGTCGAGCGCCTTGGCGATGAGGGGGAGGTACTCGATGACGCGGGCCGGTTCGAAGCCGCCGCTCGCCGTCACCAGCAGGGTGGGCTCCGCGTCGTCGATTCGTGCGGCAAGCTCCTTGGCGGCGAACCCACCGAAGACCACCGAATGCACGGCGCCGATACGTGCGCACGCCAACATCGCGACCACGGCCTCGGGGATCATCGGCATGTAGATCACGACGCGATCGCCGACCCGTACGCCATGCGAGAGCAGGACTCCAGCGAACCGTGACACTTCGCCCAGTAGCTCGGCGTAACTGTAGGTGCGCTGCACACCGATCATCGCGGAATCGTAGATCAGCGCGGCGCGGTCGCCGTGGCCTGCGTGGACGTGGCGGTCGAGCGCGTTGTAGCAGGTGTTGAGGGTGCCGTCGGCGAACCATCGCTCACCGTCGAACGCCGTCGTCGGGGCACTGGCCCAGTCGACCGCCTGCGCGGCGTCCAGCCAGAATTCCTCGCGCCGGTCGATGCTGTTGTCGAATGCTGTCCGGTATTCGCCGCTCATGTGGCAACCCTAGTTGGGCGTCGGTTGCATGTGGGTACTTCTCCGGTGGCCGCCGAGAATTGCGCACTATTGGCGCGGATTGCCGAAATCCCGTCGAATCGGGTCGATAGTGTGCACTGACGCGCCCGAATCTGTGGATGGACAAGCAGATATCCACAGTTCCGGGCTCGCCTCTACCGCGAAGCGTTCCCGTCGGCAACGGTGTACGTCATGGGGGTTCGTACATCAACACAACTGATCGCGGCGGGGGTGAGCCGCGGGAGTGTCGCCTCTCGCGTGCGCTCGGGGAAGTTGATCAGAGTCTTACCGCAGGTCTACGCCGACGAGAAGCTCGACTACCTGGGCTTGTGTACAGCCGTGACGCTCTGGAAATCGGGTGCGGTGATCAGCCACTTGTCTGCGGCGTGGCTGTGGGGGCTCATCGAGTACGAGCCCGCGCATATCGAGGCGACCGTGGACCCTTCGGGCCAGGTTCGCTGCCCCGACTGGATCCGGCTCTATCGGCGCACACTCCCGACGGTCTCGGTGTATCGGGGGTTGCGGGTCGTCACGATCGAGCAGACCTTTCTGGATGTGTCGGCGACGCTGCCGAAGCCCCAGTTGGAACAGTTTTTCGACGCTGCGATCGACTTGCACATTCCCTGGCGCAGAGTCGCCGAATTCTGCGCGACCACAGGTGGTATGAACGGTACGACTGCGCTGCGAGAACAGCTTCGCCGGTGCTGCCCGGGTACCCGTTCGGAACCTGAGCGACGCGTGGCCAGGGCATTGACCGCACGCAACTTTCGTATGGAGATCAATGCGAGAGTCGGCCGGTTCTACGGTGACCTCGTCGACTTCCGCGCTCGCGTCATCGTGGAGATCGATGGGCGCGCATTTCACATCGATCCGGCGACATTCACCAGCGATCGTCGACGGCAGAACACATTGGTACTGGACGGGTGGCTGGTGCTGCGATATTCGGCGGCGACGGTGATGTCGGATCTCGACGGTGTGGTCGAGGAGATCCTGACGGTCGTGCGGAGGAGACGAAAGTCGATCAATTCTCCACCGCCGGCCTGAGTGCACACTATCGGCGCGGATCGTCCGAATCCCGTCGAATCGGGCCGATAGTGTGCACACAGCAGTGCTGATTCGCCCCCAACCGTCAGGGCGGCGTCATAGTTGGTGTCGCCGACGTTAGATTTCCGTCAAGTATCTCGAGCCGGCGGCCGGGTGAGGAAAGACTGAAGGACGTGACCCTCTTCGAACTTCTTCCTTCGCTTTCCGGTGCATCACGTCCCCGATTCGACCCGAGCATGTGGCCGGTGGCGACGCGTTATCACCTCGGTCGCTTGACGTTCGACGGGATAGCCGCCGAGGATGTCGCCGACTGTATGGGCACGCCTGCGGTGTTCGACGGTGTTCTGGTGACGCGGGTGCGCTCGGTCATCGCCGGTATCGTCCGGATCGACGGCACGATCGACGACGTGGCCGACGCCGAGATCGCCGGCAGGCATTCGGTGGCAGGGCGTGAGTTCTTCGCCGTCGGCGACACCAAGATCGAACTACCGTCCGACGTCCGGGCTGGTGACGTCCTAGCGCTGGTCCCGAAAGCCTAAGGTCCGATAGCGGCTCAGCCGAGTGGTCAGCCGCGCGCCCGGATCCTGGTGACTCAGACCTTGTAGTTCGCGTGCGATGGCCCCAGCGACGCGTAGCGAGAAGTCGATCGGTTCTGCGGCCGCATCGGGACTTTCGGGAACGATGGCGTCGACGATTCCCTCACGGAGCAGATCGACGGATCGGATGCCCTGCGACTCGGCCATGTCGGCGGCATGGCTGGTGTCGCGGTGCACGATGGCACTGGCACCTTCCGGCGGGAGTGGTGCGAGCCAGGCGTTCTCCGCACACAGTGTGCGGTCCGCGGGTAGCAATGCCAGGGCGCCACCACCGGTGCCTTGTCCCAGAAGTACCGACACCGTGGGCGTGTCGAGGGTGACGAGATCGGATATGCAGCGGGCGATCTCGGGCGCGAGGCCACCTTCCTCCGCCTCTTTCGACAGCGCTGCACCGAATGTGTCGATCACCAGAACCAGCGGAATCGACAGTTCTTCGGCGAGT
>JBBPZN010000024.1:0-6814 GCA_038198705.1 Mycobacteriales bacterium | reverse complement strand
CGGACTGCTCGTTCGTGGCATCAAGCGCGAAGATGTCGAGCGTGGACAGGTTGTCATCAAGCCGGGCACCACGACTCCCCACACGGAGTTCGAGGGCAACGCTTACATCCTGTCCAAGGATGAGGGCGGCCGTCACACGCCGTTCTTCAACAACTACCGCCCGCAGTTCTACTTCCGTACCACGGACGTAACGGGCGTTGTGACCCTCCCCGAGGGCACCGAGATGGTCATGCCCGGTGACAACACCGAGATGAACGTCGTGCTGATCCAGCCGGTCGCCATGGACGAGGGCCTGCGTTTCGCTATCCGCGAGGGCGGTCGTACCGTCGGCGCCGGTCGCGTCACGAAGATCCTCAAGTGATCTAGCTTCACTCGAAAAGAGGCGCCCATCTCCGCAAGGAGGTGGGCGCCTCTTTTTGTGTGTGCTCGTGCCTGTACCCGCTACACATCCCGCTTGAATGGTCCACTCATACGATCAGATAGCTACAAGGGATCACTCATGCGTCGAGCTACTTGGACGGCACCGCAGCGTTCACATGCATCTGAATCCGAAGAGCGACTGCTCCGCCTTCGACGGACTCGGCAACGAACTCTGCCTTCTTCTCGACGGTCCGTGTGAAGGCGTCGATGTCGATGGCAGGGGATGCAGACACGGTGACCGCGAGCGTCGCGGTCCCTCGGTCGTCGATCGCCCGGCCCCGGGAAGACTCGACTTCGGGAAACGACGCGAGATCAGCGGCGATTCCACGTGCCAGAGCGCCGAGGTCGACTCGGATCGCGAGGGATTCCTCGGCGTAGATTTGCATCGTCCCGGTGCGCCGCGGCGACAGGTTTCCGATGATCAGTGCGAGTGCACAGATGGCGCTGACGATGGCGGTCCCAGCGAGTGCTGCCTCCCACCAATCGTGCGCAGGTAGTCCCGCGATCGTGTCCCGGTCGAATCGAGACAGTGTGCGCACCGCGAGCGGAAGGTCGAAGTACCAGGCGAGAGCGAATACACCGGCCCCGAGCAACGCGACGCCGAGTCCAACGACGAGTAGACGGTCGACGACTGCAGTCGCGCGCTTCATCCGTGTGCCTGTTCGAGACGGATACGGGTGTCTCTGGCGTCGGCCAGTACCGACAACGTCGGCGCTATTGCGTCACGGACGGCGTCGGTCAACGCTCCGTCCTCGCCTGCTTCGGTTCGGTGCACCTCGACGGTGATGTGCTTCTTCGTGACCGTCGTGCGAGCGGATTCGACGCCGGGTACCTCCCCTGCATGATCGCTGCACATGCGTGCGACGTCGGTTGGTCGCATCCATACCATCGGCGAAGACGAGGTCGGCGACGTTGCCCCGGTGTGGGTCTGCGTGCGGGGTTTCACGCCGATGACGAGAAGTATCAGTCCCGCAACCATCGCTGCTCCCGATGCGGCGATCATCCATCTCGCCCAGTGCAATTCGGCAATCTGCTCGATCGTGTTGCGAATCCAGGGAGCTCCGCTGATCGTGTCGTGCACGATCAAGAATTCTCGACCGGCGACGAAGGCCAGTGCCAGCAGACCGAAGGCGAGCACAACCGCGACAGGGAGTGCGGGCGGACTCGCTGTGGGTGGGCGCGGTCTAGGTGCCGCAACAGTCGTCCCGTCCGAGACCTGTTGTTCCACAGCTTCTCCGGCGGACGTGGCTGCGACCATGACGTTGAGCCGATACAAGGGCAGGCCCACGATGTTGTCGAGGGCACGGGCAACCTCGGTGTAGACGGCCTCGGAGACGTCGGCGATTCGGCACGGCCACGTCAGGCTCACATACAGGTTGATCGAGACCGAATACTCGCCGACAGATGCATCTGCTCGCGGCAGGTCCCGGCCCGTCAAACGTGATATTCCACCGACGCTACGGACGACGGCAGGCACCGTCAGCGCCGCTGCGACGGCCACGCGTTCGATGGCACGCTCCTTGATGACGAGGGTTCCTCGCCCGCCGGTGTCGGCCGATGCGGCGCCGTCCGTATCAACCACGGCCGCGACCGCGGCTACGCAGCAACGTAGTGAGGTCGAGTCGACCATCGAAGTGAGCACCGATCGCGACCCCTACGGCCCCGAGGAACAGTGCAAGTACGAATCCGCTGAACCCGCCGATGATTCCGGCAAGCGCCAACAACAAACCGGTGAGCAATCCCGCGAGTGTGTACGTCATCGATGACTCCCTGCCGGTTGTAATGCGACGTCTTCGACGGTGGGTTGTGTGGTGACGTCTTCGACGGGGACCACGAGCGGTACCGACACGTGTGGCCCGACGGCATCGCGCACTGCGCGAGCGACCGCGTGCACGTCGCTGGGGTATTCGACGCTGATGTGGATCTCGCAGACGTCGGCGTGGATGCGGATTCCGACGATCCTACGACCGGGCAGGTACGTCGCGATCTCACCGAAGTCGCCCGGATGCAGTGCGCTGACACCCGCAACACTCAGCGTGATCGACGCGACCGTGTCAGCGAGCTCGATCTCGCGTGGTGTGCTCACTGCACGCGCGGTCGGAGGTCCGGATCAGGTCCGGTCTCGGTGTCGTCGAAGAGCATGACGTCGTAGACGGTGACGTTCACCTCGGTGACCTCGAGGCCGGTCATCCTCTCGACCGCGGTGATGATGTTGCGGCGAATGCCTGCTGCCAGTTCGTGCAGCGCCACGCCGTATTCGGCAACGATGCCGATGTCGATCGCGGCCTGCTTCTCGCCTACCTCGACGGCGACTCCCTGACTGTGGTTGACCCGGGCACCCGGTATCCGATCGCGGAGAGCTCCGACCGCTCTGGCTGTGCCACCACCGACGTCGTAGACGCCGTCGATCTCGCGGGTGGCGATGCCGGCGATCTTTGCGACGACGGCATCGGCGATGATCGTTCGCCCCTGCGTGGTGGTCAGTGCTGCGGAGCCCGCTGCAGCGAACCTGGGGTCTGTGGTCATACCTCTGATCGTAGTGATACTGCCCCGGCGCGGCTACACAAACCACACACGGCATCCAGGGTCGTCGGGGAGCGCCGAAGCCGCCCGCCAGCGCCGAAGTACTCGCGTCTGGTAAAGATCAGGCATGGCAATTGTGATCGTTGGAGCAGGGCTGGCAGGTCTGCGGACCGCCCAGGAACTACGCAAACTCGAGTACGACGGCGACATCGTGCTCGTCGGTGACGAGAACCATTTGCCGTACGACAGACCTCCACTGTCGAAGGAGGTCATTCGCGGCGAACGCGAGGACACCACCTTCGAACCTGCCGAGTACTTCCTCGAGCACAACATCGAACTGCGCCTGGGCTCGGCTGCAGTAGCCGTGGACACCGCTGCGCAGATTGTGACGTTGGCAGACGGATCGTCTTTGGCCTACGACGAACTCGTGCTTGCGACGGGCCTGCACCCGCGACGGATTGCTTCGCTACCGGACCTGGCGGGCGTGCACGTGCTGCGTTCGCGGGACGACGCTGCGGCACTACGCAAGGACGTCGAATCCAGCAGCCGTGCTCTTGTCGTCGGTGCAGGTTTCATCGGATGTGAACTGGCGGCAGGATTCCGGCACGCGGGTGCCGAAGTCGTAATCGTCGAACCACAGCAGACGCCGCTCGGTTCGGTGCTCGGCGCCGAGGTGGGCGAGCTCGTCGCTCGATTGCACCGCGAGGAGGGCGTCGACCTCAGGACCGGCATCGGCATCAAGACCCTGCGCGGATCCGATCGAGTTACCCACGCCGTGCTCACCGATGACACCGAGATCGAGGTCGACACCGTAGTGATCGGTGTGGGATCGACACCCGTCACAGGCTTCCTGGCGGGCTCGGGAATCGAGATCGTCGACGGTATCTCCGCGGACGCCTTCGGACGCACGAGCGATCGGCATGTGTGGACGGTCGGCGATGTCGCTGCGTGGACGGTCGGCGACGCGAAGAAGCGGGTCGAGCACTGGAGCAACGTCGGCGATCAGGTGCGGGTCATGGTGCCCGCGATCCTCGGTCACGAGGCAACCCCGGCGCGTCCGCAGGTGCCGTACTTCTGGAGTGACCAATACGATCTGAAGATTCAAGCGCTCGGAACGCCTTCTGCCGACGATTCCGTCAAGATCATCGACGATGACGGCAGAAAATTCTTGGCCTATTACTTCCGCGACGGAATTCTTACCGCTGTTGTCGGTGCCGGCAAAGCTGGAGGAGTGATGAAGATGCGTGCGAAGATCGGGCAGCCTTTCGAGTGAACTTCTCACGGCCGGTGATATCGCCGAGGCGGAGGACGTTCTCGAGTCTGTCGTGCGGCGGACGCCTGTCGTGGCGTCGCGGATACTTTCCGGCCTGACCGGTCACGAGGTGCGTCTCGAGTACGAGAACGTGCAACGCACCGACTTCTTCGAGCCGCGTGGGGCTTGGGCAGATGCCCGAGGTCGGTACCGTCCTCGTTCCGACCGACGGCAACATCTTTTGCACTGCTGCTGACCCACGTCATCACCCAAGGGCCGCGCGCCGCAGGTAGGTACTTGGCTGTCCGAGTAGCGATTTCGGATCGACCGGGTGGGCTGTTGTCTCCGCTCGAGGTCGTCTGGAAGCTCGGCGCGAGCGTCGTCGACGTCGTGAACTCGAGGACCGGTGGCCAGTTCGGCCTGGAGGAGGTCGAAGTCCTGCTCACCGTCGAAACCCGAGGCCCGATTCACCGTCAGGACATTCTCGACGCTCTCGACGCATCTGGATTCGGGGTCAGCCTTCCCGCGACTGGAAGTACGGCTTCGTGATGAGTTCGAGGGCAAATCTGCGGAGTGGTACTGGTTCCCCGAGTACTTGTCGGTGACTGCCCGTACGATCCGAGCGTGCCCCTTGGGTGAACGCGCCCGATCAGTTTTCTACGCGACAAGAGTCTGCAGTGTTCGAGACCGCAGTGTCTGCAGTAACGAGAAGTACGTATCGATGACAAAGACAGGGGAGGGTACGTCGTGGCGAATGCCGTCGAAGTAGACAATCTCGTACTCGAGTACGGGAAGAACGTCGCGCTCAACGGGATCAGCTTCGCGGTCCCGGAGGGAACGGTTCTCGGGGTTCTCGGACCGAACGGCGCAGGCAAGACGACGGCGGTTCGCATCTTGGCGACGTTGTTGAAGGCGACGTCGGGAACCGCGAAAGTATTCGGCCTCGACGTCGGACAGCAAGCCGACGAGGTCCGCTCCACCATCGGGTTGACAGGCCAGTTCGCGGCGGTCGACGAGTACCTGACCGGCTACGAAAATCTCGAGATGGTCGGTCGCCTGTTCGGCTTGAAGAAGGCCGAGGCGCGATCGCGTGCAGACGATCTCCTGGAACGGTTCGATCTGCTCGATGCTCGCGACCGCACCGCCAAGCAGTATTCGGGCGGTATGCGTCGACGCCTCGACATCGCTGCCAGTCTCATCGGTCGGCCGCGGGTGCTGTTTCTCGACGAGCCTACGACCGGTCTCGATCCTCGCAGCCGAATCGGCATGTGGGACTTCATCTCCGATCTGGTCAAGGATGGCACGACCATTCTGCTGACCACGCAGTACCTGGAGGAAGCAGACCGGTTGGCAGACAAGATCATCGTCCTCGACAAGGGGTCGATCATCGCCGAGGGCACCGCTGATCAGCTGAAGGCGCAGGTCGGCGGCGAGCGTCTCGAGTTCGTACTCACCGATCCTGACGATCGGGCACGCGCTCATGAACTGTTGGCTCCGCTCGGTGTCGACGAACCGCAGTGGGACGCGCAGGCCCGCCGAATCGTCATGTCGGTCGACGGTGGCGCGGACGACTTGACGACAGCCCTGGTGAAGCTGCGCGAAGCGGCTATCTCCGTGGTCGACGTCGGCTTGCGGCGCCCCAACCTGGACGAAGTGTTCCTCAGTCTCACCGGCCACGCGACCGTGTCGGACGCTGCAGTGGAGGTAGACAAATGAGTGTCGTGCGCGATTCACTGATCATCGGCAAACGCAATCTGATCAAGATCAAGCGGGTTCCGGATCTGCTGGTCTTCGCGACGCTGTCGCCCATCATGTTCGTGCTGCTGTTCGCGTACGTGTTCGGCAGTGCCGTCGACATTCCGGGCGGCGGCGACTACAAGAGCTTCCTGATGGGTGGCATCTTCGTTCAGACGATGATCTTCGGTGCCACGATCACCGGATCTTCGCTGGCAGAGGATCTGCAAAAGGGCGTGATGGACAGGTTCCGTTCGCTGCCGATGGCACGCTCGGCGGTGGTCATCGGACGAACTGCCGCCGACGTGGGCAACAACTTGGTGACCATTACGATCATGTCGATCACCGGTTTGATCGTCGGCTGGCGCATTACGACGTCGTTCTTCGAGGCTTTGGCGGGGTACGTACTGCTGCTGTTGTTCGCTTACTCGATCTCGTGGGTGATGGCGTTCGTCGGGCTGTCGGTACGGTCGCCGGAAATCTTCAACAATGCGTCGTTCATCGTGATATTCCCCGTCACCTTCATCGCGAACACATTCGTGCCTATCGACGGTTTCCCGACGGTGCTCAAAGCGATCGCCGAATGGAATCCGATTTCGTCGACCGTCCAGGCGGTACGCGAGTTGTTCGGAAACACCAGCCCTTTGGCGCCGCCGCCGGATGTGTGGCCACTGCAGAACCCGGTGCTCTACACGCTCATCTGGGTCGTCGTGCTGCTTGTGGTCTTCGTCCCGCTGTCGGTGCGCAAGTACGAGAGAACGCTTACTGCTTGAGGCTGGTCTCGAGGAAATCCAGAACCTCGGTCCACATCCTGCGCTGCGCCTTCGCGGTGCCTGCGGGCGTTCCACCGGACACAGCGTCGTGGTTCCGGTCGACGGTCGTGGG
>JBBPZN010000023.1:0-78212 GCA_038198705.1 Mycobacteriales bacterium | reverse complement strand
CGCTCGTACTCCTGCATCTTGGACACCCGCTTGGCGATCGTCTCGAAGTTGGTCAGCATCCCGCCGAGCCACCGCTCGTTGACGTAGGGCATGCCGCACTGATCGGCATAGCTGCGACCCGGATCCTGAGCCTGCTTCTTGGTACCGACGAACAGAACCGTGCCACCGTGGGCGACGGTCTCCTTGACGAACTCGTAGGCCTGATCGATGAAGGTCAGGGTCTGCTGCAAGTCGATGATGTAAATGCCGTTGCGGTCGGTGAAGATGAAGCGCTTCATCTTCGGGTTCCAACGACGGGTCTGATGTCCGAAGTGTGTGCCGCTGTCGAGCAGCTGCCTCATAGTTACTACAGCCATGGCTGAATAACTCGCTTTCATTTGCCGGTTGACGCAGAGTGTCGTTCGACCCCTGCCCTGGCGACCGCTGGTTGCCGAACCCACTCGAAAACAAGTAGGACCGTCGACAACCGGGTATGTGGCTTCCATCGTTGAAAATGGCTGCCGCAAGATGCGGACGCGCGAAGTCGACCCGTGCGGACACAGGTCGCTCCGACAGTGTACGGCCTGAAAGCCACAGCTCATAACCAGGGCGGAGGTCAAGGGGCGACGGGATATGTGGATAAAACCTCCGTCAATCCACAGGCCGGACAAACGGCACCCTGAAGAATTGTCCGAACCGACATCCTGAACACCATGAAAGTCCTGGCAGCAGCCCTCGTGATCGCGCTCATCTCGGCCGCCGGCGGCTCGGCCGACGCCTCCCGGGCCGGAGCTTCCCCACCGCCCCCTTCGGGGGCATTTCGCTGGCCGTTGTCGCCGCGACCGGCAGTGGTCACCGCTTTCGACCCTCCCGAGCATGACTGGCTCCCGGGCCATCGCGGCGTCGACCTGGCAGGGAGCTCCAACCAGGCAGTACACGCAGCAGGGCCTGGCACAGTCGTATTCGCGGGCCGAGTGGCAGGAAAACCTGTGGTCTCGATCGACCACCCAGGTGGACTTCGCACCACCTACGAACCGGTGACCGCGTCGGTCCACGCCGGAATGCGGGTCAGAGCCTCAGAAGTAGTCGGCACGCTCGAACCAGGCCATCCCAGCTGCACGGAAGTGTGTCTGCACTGGGGTGTGCGACGAGGCCGGGAGTATCTCGACCCGTTGGCGCTGGTCCACTTCACACCGATTCGACTCAAACCTCTTCACACGAATTAGCTCGAACGAGGTTAAACCACAACCGAATTCGGACGGGCCTACGAATCGGGAGGCAAACCTGCGTGAACCGGCCGCACCCGAATCAGCGCCAACTCGGGCCCGAATGTCGTCCGGATGCTGCCGGGAAGTCATCAGCCACCATCGCCGCAAGCTCGACAAATGCGGAGCGTGTCTGCGGACGAAGAAGGTCCAAATCGACCACGGCTCCCTCTGCCAAATGCTCGTCGAACGGTACGACGAGCACTGCGCGGCACCGTTCCAAGAAATGCTGAGTCAGCAAGTTCATATCGACTGCGGACGAACCGGGCCGAACAGAACTGATCACGACCACCGTGCGCTCGACCAAGTGCCCATAACCGTGCAGCTGAAGCCAATCGAGCGTGGCCGCTGCGCTACGCGCGCCATCGACAGCGGGTGAGGAGACGAGCACGAGTGCGTTTGCCAGTTGCAGCACGCCATTCATCGCCGAGTGCATGATGCCCGTGCCGCAGTCGGTCAAGATCAAGTTGTAATAGACCTGAAGCATATCGATGACGGAACGGTAGTCCTCTTCGCCGAACATCTCCGATGCCGCGGGATCGCGTTCTCCGGCAAGAACTTCCAATCGACTCGGCGCCTGCGAGGTATGCGCACGAATGTCGGAATAGCGTCGAACATTGGGAGCATCCGCCAGCAGGTCGCGCACTGTCGACGACGTCTGACGCGGGACCCGTTCACCCAGGGTTCCGAAATCGGGATTCGCATCGACCGCGATTACGCAATCACCGCGCAACGACGCGAAAGTCGAACCGAGGCCCAGGGTCGTCGTGGTCTTGCCGACACCACCTTTGAGCGAGAGAAACGCGATGCGGTAGTCACCCAGAACCGGTTGCCTTATGCGCTCCACTTGGTTGCGGTAGCGCTCTTCCGCAGTCGATTCACCAGGATTGATCACCCCACCGGTAAGTCGATGTACTCCCTTGCGCCAGCCCGACGAGGAAGTGCGCCGCGGACGCTTGAGAAGCGTGTCGGGAGCGAGATCCTGGCTGGTCGGCTGGTATTGCGCTCCGAAAGGCAGATTCGGCCCCGGTGTTGCATCGGAGGTCGGCTCGCCGGCCGGATGACCGCTGGGGGTTCGAGCGCTGGCGGGCTGAATCTGCTGAGAACGGGCGGCAGAAGGACCCGACCACGGCGGGGTCCAGTCGTCGACGCGGCCGTTGCGAACAGGCTCGGGAATTACTTGCGAGGGTGGGGCGTAGCGCGGTGGCGACTGGCGATCGGCCGACCGACTCGATTGCCACGGGGGTACTTGCCGCTCGCCGGTCGCCGGGTCGCTGTCGCGCGGTGACGAGTCAGCGGAAGACGACGGTGTCCACTCGGGCTCGATCGGCGACGAGTTCGATCGAAAACGATGTCCAGAACTCGCATGGGCACGGATCGACCACGCGGCGCTAGCGCCCTGGGGTTGTTCGCGGTCCACGGTCCCCCCGTATCCGAATTTCGACTTCAGCTTTGGACTTTACTACAGTTTTCGAACTGAGCTGCAGTTACGCAACACAATACTTCGCGTACGGTTTGTTTCGCCACGACGCTACCAAACTCGCCAGTAACTAGCGATGCTCACGCTCGCGGATGCGCTTGGTCGTGTACCGCCCGCAATCGCTCCACCGACACGTGCGTGTAAATCTGGGTGGTTGCAAGGGATGCATGTCCGAGCAACTCCTGCACCACCCGAAGGTCGGCACCGCCCTCGAGAAGGTGGGTGGCCGCAGAGTGACGCAACCCGTGCGGCCCGATGTCGGGCGCACCGGGTACCGCTGACACGACCTCGTGCACAGCAGTCCGGGCCTGGCGGGGATCGATACGGGCGCCTCTACGACCCAGCAGCAGCGCGCGTCCCGAACGTTCGTTCATCAGCGCTGGGCGTCCGTACAACGACCAAGCCTCCATCGCCTGCGCCGCTGGAACTCCGTACGGTGCCGAACGCTCTTTGTCACCCTTTCCGATCACCCGTACTACTCGTCTGTCGGTGTCGATGTCGTCCAGATCGAGTCCACACAGCTCGCCGACACGGATTCCGGTGGCGTACAACATTTCCACTATCAGGCGATCTCGCAGTGCAAGTGGATCCAGCTCTGCCGCTCCGGATTGGGCCTGGGCGAGCGCCTCGGAGGCTTGACTCTGCCTGAGAACCGAGGGCAGTGAGCGCCGGACCGCCGGTGTTGCCAGACGCAGCGCTGGATCGGAGGTCATGCGGGCACTACGAGTGAGCCATGCCGTGAAGGCACGAGCCGAAGACGTGCGTCTGGCCATCGACGTTCTGGCGGATCCGTGCCGAGCCTGATCCGCCAGCCAGGACCGGAGCACCCGGAGATCGAGGTCGGCCAGCGTTGCCGACGGGTCACGTCGAATGAGGTGGCGGAGCAACGACTCTGCATCGGCCACGTATGCGCGCACGGTGTTGACCGATCGGTTGCGTCCGAGTTCGAGGTGCTCGGCATACTCCTCGAGGTGTACGCGCAGCGTCGGTGGTAGCTCGTCTTCGGCCATTCACACAGCCTTACCGCTGCACTGTCATGGAGCAACCAGCCGCGCCGGACATCCCACCTTCTGTATCCGTCGAGACACGGCGTTCCCCGCTCGCGGTCACGCTTCGGCCGCCGCCAACTCACGCTTCCACACGCGGAAGGTCTCCTCGGTTCGCCCGCGTCTCCAGTAGCCGGAGATCGAGGCCCACTCGGCAGGAACACCTCGGTCCTTACGCACGTAGCCACGCAGGTTGTGCATCACAGCCTGCGCTTCGCCATGAATGAACACCTGGGCCTGGCCCGGTAGCCATTCGGTATTCCGAACGGCCTCGATCAGCGGTGAGTTGTCCCCGGCCTTGTCGTCACCGACCTCGCCGGAACCGGCCCCGCGGTGAATCCACGTGACGTCCACGAGCGCAAGCGTCTCCATGTAGATTTCGTCCTTGCGGTCCGACACCTCGACGAACACCTTCGCAATCGCGTCTTCCGGCAGTGCCTCGACCGCAGCGGAGATGGCGGGGATAGCAGATTCGTCGCCCGCAAAGAGATGCCAATCCGCTTCCGGACGCGGCTTGTAAGCGCCGTTGGGGCCATACAGGCCGATGCGGTCGCCTGCCTTCGCGTCAGCCGCCCAAGGTCCGGCAATGCCCTCATCACCGTGGACGACGAAGTCGATCGCAATCTCGCGAGCGTCGACATCGACGGATCGGACCGTGTAGGTGCGCTTGACTTCCTCGTCCTCCGAGCCGAAGGCGAGCTTTACGTACGAGTCGGTGAAGTCGACCGGTTGGAAGTCGTCGAATCCTGGATCTCCGAGATACACCCGTTGCATGTGCGGTGTCAGCGATTCCGTACGGAGGACGGTCAGGACGGTTTTGCGTCGTGCCACTTTTCAGCCTTTCCGAGCTGTTGACATAGTTTTACTGCCTAGAAGACTAAGTGTTACCTAACACCCTACCGTTTCCGGCGGTTCCTCGGATTGTTCACGTTCGTGCCACCCGGGACCACCCGGTCTCGTCACTGGCCACGAACCCGTCCAGTTCCAACAGAGGCAGTACCGATCGAACAGTGGCCAGAGGCAACGAGGACACATCGGAAAGCTCACGCGGCGATAGCGTTCCGGACGCAGGTAGCGCCTCGTACACCAACAACGCCGACTCGGCCAGTGCATCGATCTCGCGAAACATCGAGGGTCTGCCCTCGTCGGTCTCCCCCGCCATTCCTGCTTCGGCGACCACATCGTGGGCATCGGCAACCAACCGCGCTTCGCCTTCACGAATCATTCGGTGGCACCCCTTCGATGCCGCTGACGTCACCGGACCGGGAACTGCAAGCACCGGGCGTCCGAGTTTTCGAGCCCACCCCGCTGTGTTGCGTGCACCGCTGCGCCAACCAGCCTCCACGATGACCACAGCCGACCCGAGGCCTGCGACCAATCGATTGCGAGCGAGAAAGCGATGTTTGGCAGGCGTCGTGCCGGGGGCGTACTCACTGATGACGGCCCCCGTCTGGGCGATTCGATGAAGCAAGCGGGAATGCCCCGAGGGATACGCTCGATCGACTCCGCACGCGAGTACGGCCACCGTCGAACCACCCACGCCCAATGCTGCTCGATGAGCGGCCGCATCGATCCCGAATGCCGCACCGGATAAAATCGTCCACCCGTCGACTGCCAAATCTCCGGCAATCTCGGCAGTCACGTGCTCGCCGTACGACGTGGCCGCACGCGTACCGACGATCGATACGGCTCGTTCCGTCAACTCCGCAACCGACACTGCGCCGAGAACCCACAAGGCCAAAGGTGCACATTGATCGTTTCCTACGGGCATCCCAGCGCCGTCGAACGCGAGAAGTTGCCACATCGGCCACTCGTCGTCATCGGGGGTGATGAGCCGACCACCCTGAGATGCAACAAGATCGAGATCCGCTTGTGCAGTGTCGATATGCGAGCGAACCTGTAGTCGCTCCCCAAGGGCCCCACGGGAGACGGCATCGGCGGCGCCCTCGGGGCCTGCCTCGGCTGCGAAGTCGCAAAGTACTCGATGCGGCCCCTGAGCAACGCGCGAGAGGTACGCCCAGGCCAGGCGACGGGGATCGTGCGTGGTCACCGCGTCCCCCTGTCTCGAAAGTCCAAAGCGGCTCCGACCTCTGCGATGCCTGGCATGTCTCCCCCCGCCAGATCGTTCAAAGTCCAGGACACGCGAAGTGCACGATCCGCACCTCGAGCGGTCAGCGAACCATTACGAAGCGCTCTCTCGACCGGCACCAAGGCTTCACGCGAGAGTGTGAACTTCTGCCGCAGCGCAGGCCCAGGGACCTCGGCGTTCGTCCGCCACCCGTATTCGCGCCAACGTTCGGCAGCCTGCTCGCGTGCAGCGATAACGCGAGCGCGCACGTGCTCGGTGGTCTCTCCGAGCTCGTCCGTCAATGCACCGGTCGCGACGCCCATCATGGCGATGCGCAGATCGACGCGGTCGAGAAGCGGGCCGGACAGCTTGCCGAGGTACTTCCGCCGAACCATCGGGGCACAAACACAATCGGCATTTCTGGCCGGCGCACATGGGCACGGATTCGCAGCCAACACCAATTGAAAACGTGCCGGATACCGAGCCACGCCATCGCGTCGCGCAATCCTGATCTCACCATCCTCCAATGGAGTTCTCAACGCCTCCAAGACTTTCAGGCCCATCTCCGCACATTCGTCGAGAAAAAGGACGCCCCGATGCGCTCGGCTGACTGCACCTGGCTTCGCCATTCCGGTTCCTCCGCCGACGAGTGCACTCACCGACGTCGAATGGTGCGGCGCGATGAAGGGAGGCGAAGAAATCAACGGCCGCTCGGTCGTCAACAACCCGGCAACCGAATGAATTGCGGTCACCTCCAATGCCTCCGACTCGGTGAGTGGTGGCAGAATTCCTGGAAGTCGTTGTGCCAACATTGTCTTGCCGATTCCCGGGGGTCCGGTCAGCATGACGTGATGCGCACCGGCCGCAGCGACTTCCAATGCCCACCGCGCCTCGGACTGGCCCACTACCTCGCTCATATCCGGATACGCCACGTCGTCTCGGAACTGCCCGGGTATCGGTCGACTCAGTTCGACTTCCCCCCGCAGCCAGGCGACGACTTCCTTCAAAGAACCTGCCCCGAGCACTTCGATACCGTCGACAAGACCTGCTTCTGCCAGTGCCATCGTCGGCACCACCACTCGGGACCACCTCGCACGTTTGACTGCCAACACGCCCGGCAGAACGCCGCGCACCGGACGAAGTCTGCCGTCCAATGCCAATTCGCCTAGGAACACGGTTTTTTCGAGCGACCGCCGCGGGATCTGTCTGGCTGCATCCAGAACTGCCAATGCAAGGCCGAGGTCGTAGACGGAGCCGACTTTCGGCAACGTAGCCGGGGATAGTGCCAGAATCACCCGAGAATCCGGCCAACTATTGCCAGAATTCGTTACGGCAGCTTTTACTCGATCTCGCGACTCGTTCAATGCTGTGTCCGGGAGCCCTACCAAATGAACTCCCGGCAATCCGCGACCGATATCGGCTTCTATTTCTACTACTTGGCCATCCACACCGGACACGGCCACCGAGAAAGCGCGGCCCAGTGCCATCAGAACACCCCACGCAAATGCGTCACGACCGGATCGGCACCTCGGGCAATCACAATAGCGACCACGTCGAAACGCAGTCTCACCCAGGGGCTCTCACGGTCCTCCAGCCAGGCCAGCGCGAGCTTACGTATCCGCTGTTGTTTCGCATAAGTCACCGACTCTGCCGGTGTCCCGTAACCGGTCCCCGAACGCGTTTTCACCTCGACGAAGACGAGGACATCGCCCTCACGCGCAACTATGTCGAGTTCCCCGTACCGGCAACGCCAATTTCTCTCGACTATTTCCATTCCGCTATCGGCCAGGCGCAGAGCGGCCAAAGCCTCCCCGCGCGCCCCCAAGTCCGAATTGGACATCGCACTCCCCCACGGTCGTCGGTTCGCCGATCTGCCGAACCCGCAACCGACGATGCGCCAACGAAAGACTCACGATTTGCGTCCCCGCAGCTCGAGAATCACCCTGTGTACAAGCGAATCGCCTGTGGACTACCACTGAAACTGAACTCGCCGGGCGACCCACGTGTCGTACCCGTGTGCATGGCGGTACACCGCTGGAGGCACCCCGAAACAAAGCAATGCCCCGACCTTCTCGGTCGGGGCATTGCTCGAAGTCCAGCTACGTGGATGAACTCCCTACGGGGATAAAACTCAGTGCGCTGCTTCGTACGCTGCTTGCACGTCCTGACTGATTCGACCGCGTGCGCTCACGTCGTAACCATTTTCCCGCGCCCATGCGCGAATGTCCTGCAGATCGACCTTGCCACGAGCCGAGGTCGATGAAGACTTACGTGCTCGACGACCCGATACTTTCTCTGAATGCTCGATCCAGAATGCCAACTGCTCGTGCAGTTCGTTTGCATGCTTCAGGTTCAGGTCGATGCTGTACTGGTTGCCACCGATACTGAATTCGATGGTCTCACCCTGTCCGTCCTTGATGACCGAACCGTCGACATCATCGATCATTTGGACGAGTGTCTTGCGTGCCATGTCCGAACCTCTAACAGTCGAGGGAAGTGCTTATAGAGCCGTTTCTACCACCAATTGGCTCATTCTCCCAACATCGGACAGAAATCCACAGCAACGTTTCAGCTTCCATATCGAGCAAATGCAGGCGATTTGAAGACATTTTCTAAAGAGGCAAGCAACCAATTCCACTGTCCTGCATACAATGTGGAATTGACACTCCTGCTATTCGACGACCAATTGCGTGCGATTCCCTGTGCCGAAAAGCTACTGCTGCACAATCGACCACAAAACCTGACCGACCACGAAGCACAGTGTGGCAGCGCCGATCAATTGCGCACACATGATGAGTGTCTTGCGTGAGCGTCGTCGGCCGACGAGATACGTAGCGGCCGCAATCAACAGCATCCACAGAGTTACCGACACGGGAAATGGTCTACTCGGGCAAACGCAGGTCGGTCTTCTCGAGTTCCTCGATGTTGACGTCCTTGAACGTGATCACCCGAACATGCTTGACGAAACGTGCCGGGCGATACATATCCCACACCCAGGAATCGGACATTCGCAACTCGAAATAGATCTCGCCGTCCGCGTTGTGGGGAATGAGCTCGACGGAGTTGGCGAGATAAAACCGGCGCTCCGTCTCGACCACATAGTTGAACTGACCGACGATGTCCCGGTACTCCCGATACAACGAGAGCTCCATCTCGGTTTCGTACTTTTCGAGATCCTCGGCACTCATCGGTTTGTTCTCATCCTCCGTCGGCTGGCATGAAGTTCAATCATCGCGCATTGAGTTCATCGCAGTCCATTCGGCCCAGGACCGACGCTACTTCGTCGGTCCTGCCTGCCGCGGCGGCCGCGACGTTCGCGTACGACATTCGGTGTTGGGAGCACGGCCCGAGTTCCGACATTGCTACCGCATGAGCTCTGGTGCTGTAACCCTTGTGAACCGCGAAGCCGTAACCAGGAATTTCTGCATCCATCTCGACCATCACTCGGTCTCGCGAGACCTTGGCGAGAACACTGGCCGCGGCAATACACGCAGCCGTCGCGTCGCCACCGATCACCGGGAGCGACGGAACCGGCAGTCCAGGGACCCGGAATCCGTCGGTGAGAACGTATCCGGGCATCATCGCAAGCCCTGCCACAGCTCTTCGCATTCCTTCGATGTTGGCGACATGGACTCCGATTCGATCGATCTCATCGGCGTCGATGAACACCACGCTCCAGGCGAGCGCCAACCGTTGGATCTTCGGAAACAGCTCTTCACGACGCTTCTCGGTCAGTTTCTTCGAATCATTCAGATCAGCCAGCGCCGGGTGCGCTTTACCGCCGAGCACACAAGCTGCAACCGTCAGCGGGCCGGCACACGCACCCCGCCCCGCCTCGTCGACACCTGCCACCGGCCCCAGTCCGTTCCGGTCGAGTGCAGACTCCATCGTTCGCAGCCCCGAGGAACGACGAATAACAGGACGCGGTGGCCACGCCGGACGACCTCGTGATCGGCTCGTACTACTCATTGCCCGAGTTCAGCTCACTGTCCCTGGATGTCGGGCGAGTCGAGGGTGCCGAACCGCGATGGCGGCAGTGCGATGAGGAACGCCTTGCCGATCACGTTGTCGACCGGCACGGTCCCCATCAGCTCGTCCGAGACATGGAACCGCGAATCGGCCGAATTGCTGCGATTGTCGCCCATTACCCAGACGTTGCTCTCGGGCACGGTTACAGGCGCAAAGCAACGACCGGACTTCAGCTCGGTATCGCAGGTCATGATGTCAGGCGTAAACGGGAAGTCCATCTGAATATAGGATTCGTCGAGCGGCTTACCGTCCACCAGCACACGCCCTTGAGCGTCACAGCATTCTACGGTCTGTCCCCCGGTGGCGATCACTCGTTTGACGAGATCGTTTTCGTCCGGTGCGACGACACCGATCAGCGAGCCGACTTCCTCGGCGCCACGGATTATAGCGTTCGACGACCGGGTGGAGGTGAAGTCACTGTTCCACGAGTCGGGACCGCGGAAGACGATGACGTCGCCCGGCTTGGGGTCTCCGAAGCGATAGCCGATCTTCTCCACGACGATGCGGTCCCCGGTGCACCCGGCGCAGCCATGCAGTGTCGGTTCCATCGATTCGGACGGAATCAGATACACGCGTGCAACGAATGTCTGGAGCAGGAAGCTCAGAACCAACGCGACGAATATCAGTATCGGCAGTTCACGCCAGAAGGATCGAGGCTTTTTCTCACGACGCGTCTCTTCCAACTTCTCACTGTGCGAGTCGGACGGCCGGTTCGGATCCTGCTGGGAATCTGGCACGGCACTAGATTAGCCGCAGTCTCTGTGTGCTTCGAACAGTGCACCGACGCGTGGCGACCAAACGAGCAACGGTGATGCGGACAACAAAGCGCCGCATCGTCCCTCGGGACGATGCGGCGCTTTGAGAAGCTGGGCGGAAGTGACCGCAATCAGCGCTTTTCCTTGATCTTGGCAGCCTTGCCACGAAGGTCACGGAGGTAGTAGAGCTTCGCGCGACGAACATCTCCACGAGTCAGAACCTCGAACTCGGCGATGTTCGGGCTGTGAACCGGGAAGGTGCGCTCGACACCGACACCGAACGAGACCTTACGGACGGTGAACGTCTCGCGAACGCCACCACCCTGGCGACGAATCACGACGCCCTTGAAGATCTGAATGCGCTCTTTCGAGCCTTCGATAACCTTGACGTGCACGTTCAACGTGTCGCCGGGGCGGAAGTCAGGAATGTCGCTGCGAAGCGACTTGTTGTCCAAAAAGTCCAGAGTGTTCATCGGTAGGTCCATCCTTGCGTTCTTCGCACGAGCAGAGGAACCGAGCGGTCCCGCAAACGGAACTCGGCTGGTTCGTACTCCGATTTGGGTTGTGCCTTGCACAGGCAACCCGCCTATTGTGCCAGAGAGAGACCTTGGTTGCGAAATCGTGTCACTCTGCAGAGGCCATCGGCACTGGAGGTGGCGCCGCCGGACGAACCGTCCTGTCCAGTTCGTATTCCGTCGCTTCGAGGGCGTGGCCGATACTCGGCTTCCCTGCAATCAGGTCTTGAAGGTAGACCTTGGCCCTGATGCTCGGACGTCTGATGGTGCGCTCACGCCGAAGTGCTCGCTCCATTCGCTTGGGCCTGCTCGTGTAGTACCAGCGAGCCCAGGGCGCTCCGGGCCTGCTCAGCCGGATCGCACCGACGTAAAGAATCGGCGCTACGAACAAACCGATCAATCCCGTCCAGATCTTCCCCTTGAGTACGACGACCGCGCAGACAGCAAGATGAAAGAGGGCGAGAGCTGTGTATCCAGCCCTGACCCAGGGGTTGGGGTCGCGGCGAATGTCGGTGACGTTCAAGAATTCGAGTGGGTGAAATCCCAGCAGAAGCAACCCTGTTGCCGCCGTCGCGACGAATACCGCATCGATCGAGGTTCTGCCTTGTTCGGACCAGTAGACATCCTCGAGGTAGAAGATCAATGCGAACTCGTCCAGCACAAGCGCCGCGCCGACTCCGAACAACGAAGCGAGTGCGGCGCCAGTCTCGCTCGATGCGTCCTCGTACACCGTGATGAGAGCAACGCCGGCGACGAGCATCAGCACGATCCCGAACACGACGTGATGGATGTGCCGACCACCGGGCGTGATGTTTCCCGGCCACCACTTCACCTGCGCACGGATCAATCGAACGCTGAGCCGAATGACAGCGAACCCGACCAAGAAACCGACGAGGAAGCACAGGAGCGGGAGGCGTCCGTGCTCGATGATTTCCCGATCCAGCCACTCGCTCACCGTGGCCCACCCTTCTTACAACCGGTTCGACATCTGTCGAACACGCACGATCCTGAACTGGTTCACTGCGCCGAGCTCTATTTGCCGAATCCTGCGTTCCGTAGCGCGTCTGCCATGGAGCCTGCTGCGGGAGTACTGGCTTGGCGCCCAGCCCCTCCGCGATTGTCACCACCGCGATTCTCACCGCCTCGGCCTTCCTTGCGTGGCGTTTGGCGCCGATCCGACTGACCGCCACGAGGCTTGTCCTTCGATCCGGCACCGGGCTCGTCGTCGAGACGCAAGCTCAGTCCGATGCGCTGACGAGCGATGTCGACCTCCATGACCTTGACCTTGACCACCTGCCCCGACTTGACGACCTCGCGTGGATCCTTGACGAAGTTGTGCGACAAAGCCGAAACGTGCACCAACCCGTCTTGATGGACACCGACATCGACGAAGGCGCCGAATGCCGCAACGTTCGTCACGACGCCTTCGAGCGTCATCCCCGGCTTCAGATCCGCGACCTTCTCGATACCTGCCGCGAAGGTCGCGGTCTTGAACTCTGGACGCGGGTCTCTACCCGGTTTTTCGAGTTCGGCGATGATGTCCGTGACGGTGGGGAGGCCGAATCGATCGTCGGCGAACTTTCGTGGATCGAGCGTGCGCAGCAATGTGCTGTTACCGATCACCTCGCGTACCCCCACACCGGCCGTGTCGACGATGCGCCGAACTACCGGGTATGCCTCAGGGTGGACGCTCGACCGATCGAGCGGATCGTCCCCGTCGACGATGCGGAGGAATCCTGCACACTGCTCGAATGCCTTCGGACCGAGCCGTGCGACATCTTTGAGCTTGGAGCGACTGGCGAAAGGACCGTGTTGATCACGATGCGCAACAATGCTTTCGGCGAGAGAGCCGGCAATTCCCGACACCCTGGACAACAGCGGAACGGAGGCTGTATTGACGTCGACCCCGACGGCGTTCACGGCATCCTCCACGACCGCACCGAGGGACCTGGCCAACAACGCCTCGGAAATGTCGTGCTGGTACTGGCCCACGCCGATGGATTTCGGATCGATCTTCACCAGCTCCGCCAACGGATCTTGGAGCCGTCGTGCAATGGAGACCGCGCCGCGAATAGTCACGTCGAGCTCGGGCAACTCGCTCGAGGCGTAAGCCGATGCCGAGTACACCGATGCGCCAGCTTCGGACACAACGATCTTGGTCAATCCTGCCGCTGGGTATTTGGCGATGAGCTCCGCCGCGAGCGCGTCGGTTTCGCGTGAGGCCGTGCCGTTTCCGATCGCGATCAACTGAACCGAATGCTTCGAGGCCAACGCAGCCAGGGTCGCGAGCGCCTGGTCCCATTTGCCTTGAGGCTTGTGCGGATAGATCGTGTCGTAGTCGACGACCTTGCCGGTCGAGTCCACCACTGCAACTTTGGTGCCTGTCCGGAATCCCGGATCGAGACCCATTGTCGAACGGTTGCCTGCAGGAGCGGCAAGCAACAAGTCCTTCAGGTTGGACGCGAACACATCCACCGCGTCCTTTTCGGCGGACTGCCGAAGGCGCATACGAACGTCGATCGCCATGGTCACCAGGAGCTTGGTCCGCCATGCCCAACGCACGGTGTCGAGGAGCCAGCGGTCACCGGCACGGCCACGATCGGCGATGTCGAACTTCCTCGCGATGCGCCCTTCGTAGACCGTGGGAACTCCAGGTTGCGTTTCCTCCTGCTCCGGTTCGAGGCCCAGGGAGAGAATTTCCTCCTTCTCCCCGCGCAGTGCCGCGAGAATGCGGTGCGAAGGCAACCTGGTGAAGGGTTCGGAGAATTCGAAGTAGTCCGCAAATTTGGAGCCTTCGTCCTCCTTGCCCTTACGGACGGACGCCGTCAACTTGCCGCGGGTCCACATGAGCTCACGAAGTTCGCCCACCAGGTCCGGATCCTCCGCGAAACGTTCGACGAGGATTGCGCGTGCACCGTCGAGTTGTTCGGTGTCGTACTGCGCCGGGTCGGTATTCGGATCGGAGATGAGTGCGTTGGCAACAGGCTCGTGCCCGGCCTCTCGGGCGATCTGAGCCTTCGTTCTGCGCTTCGGCTTGAACGGCAGGTAGATGTCCTCGACTCGGGCTTTCGTCTCGGCCGACATCAGGGACTGCTCGAGAGTTTCGTCGAGCTTGCCTTGGGATCGAATCGATTCGATGACCGCATCACGTCGCTCGTCGAGTTCGCGGAGGTACCGTAGACGCTCGTCGAGCTGGCGGAGCTGGGCGTCGTCGAGGCTGCCGGTGACCTCCTTCCGATACCGAGCGATGAACGGAACGGTCGAACCGCCGTCCAACAGATCCACGGCCGCGCGGACCTGCTCCTCGCGGACGTCGAGTTCTTCGGCTATGCGCTTGTTCACAGATTTCAGAGCAGTCGTCACGGCGTTGGACCCTACCGCTACGCTATGACGAGAACATCAGTGACCATCGTGGGAGATTGCAGACATGTCCAGGCCGATGCAAGTCCTGGCGGTGTCGTTCACGGCCCTTGTCGCCGCGGTAACGGTTCTTTCCACTGGATGCAGTGCCCCCGACGACACTCCGGCCGCGCTCTCGATCGATACTTCCGAATCACCTTTTCCCGACACGGCCACCGTCGATGACATGTCCATCGAGTCGCGCATACCCAAAGCCGTGGCGTCGGCCCTCGGGCGCGGCGCGGAGGTAGATTTCGCTTTCCTCGATCGTGAGACCGGTGCGTACTTTGCCAGCGGTGATGCCGAATCGATCGAAACAGCGTCGGTGTCCAAGCTGTTCATCGCCGACGACGTACTGCACGGGGCGGATGTGAGCCAGGTACCGGTTGCCGAAGAAGACCTGGAGTCGCTGACGACGATGCTGGAATCTTCGGACGACTTTGCCGCAAATTACTTGTGGGACAAGTACGGCGGGTCCGAGATCATCACGCGCGTAACCGAGCGCTATGGATTGACGGCGACCACACCGCCGTGGGATGACCTGTGGTGGAACACGATGTCGACCGCTGCCGACCTCGTTGCCTACTACACATCTCTGCTCGACGGCGTCGGCGGACTCTCACCTGCGTCGACCGCAACGATGATCGGGCTTCTTCGACAATCGGCTCCGGTGGCCACCGATGGGTATCGCCAGCATTTCGGCATTGTCGACGGCCTACCGGCCGAGCCGGTCTACGCGGTCAAACAGGGGTGGATGTGCTGCATCGCCGACCGGTGGATCCATCTCTCGACGGGCACAGTAGGCGCAGACAATCGCTACGTGTTGGCATTCGTTTCTCGCGAGGAGATTCATTACGAGGACGATATGGAGCACTATCCGGACACCGCGGTCGTAGACGTCACCGACGACAGTAGCGCTCAGCACGCGCGCGACACGCTCACCGGCGTCGTGACGATGCTGTTTCCGGATGGCGCGATCGGCAGCTCGCCTATCTCATGACCCGAAAAGCTCAGTCCTACAAGAGATCCGGCCGACGCTCGGTAGTACGTCGGAGGGACTGCTCGGCGCGCCACGCTGCGATCCGCGCATGGTCACCGGAGAGAAGTACGTCGGGAACGTCGAGTCCACGCCAACTCACCGGCCTGGTGTAGCTGGGGCCCTCGAGCAAACCATCGGAGAACGAATCTTGTTGGTGCGATTGCTGATTGCCGAGCACACCCGGCAGTAACCGTACAACGGCCTCACTCATCACCAGGACTGCGGCCTCGCCGCCGATGAGAACGTAATCACCGATGCTCACTTCTTCGACGCGAACTCGTCGAGCTGCGTCGTCGAAGACTCGCTGATCGATGCCCTCGTACCGGCCACAAGCAAACACCAGATGACGTTCGTCCGCCCACCGCTCGGCGGTGCGCTGTGTGAAGGGCACACCAGCAGGCGTCGGAACTACCAATAGTGAATCTTCTGCGAGAACGTCATCGAGTGCGTCACCCCAGACAGTGGATTTCATGACCATTCCTGGGCCACCACCGTAGGGCGAATCGTCGACGGCTTTGTGCACGTCGTGGGTCCACGACCTCAGATCGTGAACCTCCACCGAGACGAGCCCCTTGTCGATTGCCTTGCCCAGCAAAGCAGTTCGAAGAGGTGTCAGGTACTCGGGAAATATCGTGACGATATCGAGTTGCACCGCGCTACTCCGGATCCAGTAGACCCTTGGGCGGATCGATCACGACGACACCGTCGGCAAGCGACACCGACGTCACGATCGCGGCAACGAACGGCACGAGTAACTCTGCGCGACTGCCGTCGGCGGGGCGGATGGACAACAACTCCCCCGCCGCCGAGTGCAGCACCTCTCGGATCGTACCGACAACAGTACCGTCGGACAGACGGACCGACAGGCCCTCGAGCTCATGATCGTAGAACTCGTCGTCATCGTCCGACGAGGTCGGCAGATCCTTGGAATCGATCACGAACAGTGTGCCGCGAAGAGCGTCGGACACGCTGCGGTCGTCGACGCCTTTCAAGCGCAGCAGAAGCCGCCCGGAGTGATCCCGGGCGGCTTCCACCGTGTATTCGGTTGTATCGGTCGATACTCGCGGCTTGCGCCCGTGCAGCACCGTTCCTACAGCAAAGCGTTCGTCCGGTTCGTCGGTGCGAACATCGACTACCACTTCACCTTTGACACCGTGCGACTTGGCGACACGACCGATTACGAGCTCCATTGCGAGATTACCTACTGATCGGTATCGACGACGTCGACGCGAATGCCGCGACCGCCGATTCCGGATACCAAGGTGCGCAACGCAGTTGCCGTCCGACCGCCGCGTCCTATGACCTTACCCAGATCGTCTGGGTGCACGTGGACTTCCACGGTGCGCCCACGACGTCCGGTGATCAGTTCGACGCGCACGACGTCAGGATTGGCGACGATGCCACGAACAAGATGTTCGACGGCGTCGGCGACAACGGCACTCACTTCTCAGCAGCCTCGGCGGCCGGAGCTTCTGCGGTCTCGGCAGCAGCTGAATCGTCGGCCTTGGCCGTCTCATCGGCCTTCGCAGCCTCGTCGGCCTTTGCAGCCTCGTCGGCCTTCGGAGCCTTCTTCTTCTTGGCGGTCGTGGCGTCGCCGAGCGGCTCGGCGTCGGCCTGAGCCAGCGCAGCGTTGAACAGGTCGAGCTTGGAAGGCTTGGCCTCGGCGAAGCGGAGCGTGCCCTCGGTGCCCGGAAGGCCCTTGAACTTCTGCCAATCACCGGTGATCTTCAGCAGTGCTTCGACGGGCTCGGTCGGGATGGCGCCGACTCCGAGCCAGTACTGCGCGCGCTCGGAATCGATGTCGATGATGCTGGGGTCCTGCTTGGGCTCGTACTTGCCGATGGTCTCGATCGCACGGCCGTTGCGGCGAGTGCGAGAGTCAGCGATGACGACGCGGTAGTGCGGGGTGCGGATCTTGCCGATACGCATGAGCTTGATCTTTACAGCCATGAAAAATAGAGCCTTTCGAGTTGGTCACGCCGCAATTCTGCGGTGCGCTTGGGATGCGCACCCGGTTTTGCGATGGAGGTGTTGTGACCGCCGTGCGGTACGTAACCGTTGGACGGGCGAACAGCTGCTCATTCTGCCAGAGAGAGAATCGCCAGCGCCGGCAGGGTGTTGTTCACCGAGTGTGCGGTGGTGGATGCCACTACCGAACCGGTCCGCATTCGGGCGATGCCGATAGCGAATCCGCCCCACACCAATACCAGGAAACGCCATCCTTCGCGATGCCACAGCGCGAATACGACTGCCGTGACCACCAGAACGACCCATCTGTTTCCCAACCAAGACATCCTCATCGGCACTGCACGCCGTTCGAGCGCTCCCCACAGCATCCCCCGGAACATCACTTCCTCGCAGAACGGTGCGCCGATCCAGATCCACGCCACCAACGCGACTTTCCAGGGTGTGGGTATGGCGACCAGGTTTCCGAGCGGTGATCCATTACCGAGATCGGTACGAGCCAAGACGAGCAGCGCAAGTAACAGACCACCCGCCAAGGCAGCAGCACCCCAGGCGATTCCTGATCGAACCTGAACTCCCCATTCGGACAGCGAGGTCGGGAGGCCGAAGTCCACGACGGGGCCGTTCCCTCGGCGCGCGGTGATCACGAATGCAAGGCTCGCAGCCAGAACACTGGGAAGCATGATCGCGAGAACGTATGCGGGCGAGGAGTCGGTGTCGATCAACCACGGCAAAGCGAGAAAGCCCGCGAGGTTGAGGGTAAGCACGGCCGCCGCTGCTGGAAGTCCCCATCTCTGACCGCCTCGCCGTTCCGCAGCCAGCGACTCGGCCCGCCAGTAGCGATCCGAGTACCCGGTGCTCTGGTGATGAACAGCGTTCATCGGGGCCATCCCGGCCCAACTCGGCGGAAGATTCTCGGGATCGCTCGGGCCCGGCTGGGTCATTTCCGTTCGATCGGCACACCACGAAGCACTACGACGTCGGGCGTCGACAGCACCTCCGGCCCCCTGCGTGGATCCGTCGTGTAGATCAGCAGATCGGCGGACGCTCCGTGCTCGAGTCCTGGATGACCGAGCCACGATCTAGCGTCCCAGCACGCAGCGCCCAGGGCTTCGGTCGCGGTCATTCCCACGCGTTCGAGTGCCTGCACCTCCTCGGCGATCCGTCCATGCCGAATGGATCCGCCTGCATCGGTCCCCGCAAAGATCGGTATACCGGCATCGTGTGCTCTTCCGATGGTCGCGGCCACTCGACCGTGGAGTTCCCGCATGTGTCGCGCGTAGACCGGATACTTGCCGGCCGAAGCCGCTATATCGGGAAACGTCTCGATATTGATCAGCGTCGGAACAAGGGCGGTTCCGTGCTCGACCATTTGCTCGATCGTCGCGTCCGTCAGCCCGGTGCCGTGCTCGATGCAGTCGATCCCGGCCCCGATCAAGCCTGGCAACGCGTCCTCACCGAACACGTGCGCGGTGACCCGCGCACCTTCGGCGTGCGCTGCATCTATTGCCTTCTTCAGGATCGCCTCGTCCCACAGCGGGCTGAGGTCCCCGACGCTTCTGTCGATCCAGTCACCGACCAGCTTGACCCAACCGTCACCCGATCGCGCCTGCTGCGCAACAGCTTCCGGCAGTTGCGATTCGTCCTCGATATCGACGGCCAAACCCGGGATGTACCGCTTGGGCATGGCGATGTGCCGTCCAGCGCGAATTATCCGCGGCAGATCTTCGTACTCGTCGAGTTCTCTGGTGTCGATGGGCGATCCGGCATCACGAAGCAACAATGCTCCGACATCACGCTCGGTCTTCGCCTGCTCGACTGCACCGGGAAGATCCTCGTGTCCGCCGCCGTACTTGATCCCTACGTGACAGTGCGCGTCGACGAGTCCTGGGAGAATCCAGCCGTCCTCACACAGTGTCTGCGCACCCGCTACCGGTTCGACCGAGACGAGGCCATCCACGATCCACAGTTCGATGAGTTCCTCGGACGGCAGTACCCGACCCCGAACTCTGAATCCGACCATGTCGCCTACTTCTTGGGCAGCTTCAGCTGAGACAGGTCGATGCCTTCGAGGCCCGGTGGAATCTGGTCGAGGCCCTTGGGCATCCCGGATAGATCGGGCATGCCAGCGGGCATACCACCCGGCATTCCCGGGAAGCCGCCGCGCATCTTCGGCTGGGTCGGGCCCCGAGCACCCTTCTTACCCTTTTTGCCCTTCTTGCTCCGGACCTGCTTGCGTGCGCCCGGCATCCCCATGCGACCTGCCATGGCCGACATCATCTTGCGCGCTTCGAAGAAGCGATCGACGAGTTGATTGACGTCGGAAACCTTGACTCCGGATCCGTTGGCGATACGCAGCCTGCGGGAGGCGTTGATGATCTTGGGGTCGGTGCGCTCGAGTGGCGTCATGCCACGAATGATGGCCTGCACGCGGTCGAGTTGCTTCTCGTCGACATTGGCCAGTTCTTTCATCTGGCCAGCACCGGGAAGCATGCCCAGCAAATTGCCGATCGGGCCCATTTTGCGAACGGCCATCATCTGTTCGAGGAAGTCGTCCAGCGTCAGCTGCCCCGACCCGATCTTGTTCGCGGTCGCTTCGGCCTGTTCCGCATCGAAATGCTGCTCTGCCTGCTCGATGAGGCTGAGGACATCACCCATTCCGAGAATCCGACTGGCCATCCGGTCGGGGTGGAAGACGTCGAACTCCTCGAGCTTCTCTCCCGTGGATGCGAACATGATCGGGGCACCGGTCACCTCACGCACACTCAGTGCGGCGCCGCCACGTGCATCTCCGTCGAGCTTGGTCAGGACAACACCGGTGAAACCGACACCGTCGCGGAAAGCTTGCGCCGTGTTCACGGCGTCCTGGCCGACCATCGCATCGAGGACGAACAGGGTTTCGTCCGGTTGAACCGCATCTCGGATACCTGCGGCCTGATTCATCAGTTCGGTATCGATGCCGAGCCGGCCGGCCGTATCGACGATGACGATGTCGTACTGCTTGTTCCGGGCCTCGGCAACACCGGCGCGAGCAACCTCGACAGGATCGGCGGCAGATACTCCTAACGCGTTCTCCCCGCCTCCGATGGAGGTGCCCGGGTGCGGGGCGAATACAGTCGCGCCCGCGCGTTCTCCGACGATCTGAAGCTGACTGACGGCACCCGGCCGCTGCAGATCGCAGGCGACCAGAAGAGGTGTGTGCCCCTGATCCTTCAACCACTTGGCGAGTTTGCCGGCAAGTGTCGTCTTACCGGAGCCCTGCAGGCCTGCCAGCATGACGACGGTCGGAGGTGTCTTCGCGAAAGTCAGTCGACGGGTCTCACCACCGAGAATCCCGACGAGTTCTTCGTTGACGATCTTGACGACCTGCTGGGCAGGATTGAGCGCACCCGAAACCTCGGCGCCCTTGGCTCGCGTCTTGATTCGCGTAATGAACTCGCGCACCACTGGAAGCGCCACGTCGGCTTCGAGCAGGGCAAGTCGTATTTCGCGGGCGGTGGCATCGATATCGGCAGGCGACAGACGCCCCTTGCCACGCAGGTCGGTGAGGGTCCCGGTCAACCTGTCGGACAGGGATTCGAACACCGATTGCACTCCTGAGCCGATTGCGAATGGGGCCTGAACGTCGTGTAGAGCAGGCTCCACACTAGCGCCACGTACTACAACACGTCGTCGGCGAGGGTTCTACAGCGCTGTGCACGCCGGAAAACGGGCTTCGAGATCAGGCGTTGAGTGCCGGGTCGGTCCACGTGACCGCGACTCCGCGCATGGAGAGCCACTCGGCGGGATCGACCTTCACGCCACTCGGATCGTGGACCTCGAAATGCAGGTGCGGGCCACTGGATTCGCCGCGGTTACCCACCGTGGCGATCTGCTGTCCTGCCGTCACATGCTGTCCGGGGGTCACCGAATAATCGTTGATGTGCCCGTAGACGGTCTCGGTGCCGTCCTCGTGCATCACCTTTACCCACAGGCCGAATCCGGAGGCCGGTCCCGCTGCTGTCACCTGGCCATCGGTCGCGGCCAGGATCGGTGTTCCAATGGGAGCAGCGATGTCGAGACCACCGTGGTGTGCACCCCAACGGGACCCGAATTTCGATGTGAGAACACCTGATACAGGCTGGACAGCCCGCTCTTTGATGGGATGGAGACCCCTGACCAAATCTTGAGCTGCGGCTCCGACGTCAGGAATTCCGAAGCCCTGCAGATTCGACGTGTCCGGAAGCTGAAGTCCTTGTGGGAGCGCGATGTTCTCCGGGATCTCGATGCCCGGCGGCAACTCGAAGCCTCCGGGGAGGAGGTTCTGCGGAATTTCGAACGGCATTCCCGCCGTCGGAGCTTCCGGCGCAGGGGCAGCGGCGGCGGCGGTACCCGCCCCCAATTGTGCAGCTCCCGCCACGATCGCGCCGGTAGCCAGAACGATCGTCGCGGCTCGCAGTCCGGCCTCGTTCTTCTCTACGTGTGCCCTGTGACGCCCGCGCGGTGCATCGATATCCATCTCGATCGGAACGTACGTGTTCGACCGCCGGTGGGATCCCACAGTTAATACCTCATCAGTCGTCGGCGTGCATGGATCTCGAGTTTCGTGAAACGACCGAGAGTCGTACTTTGATTCGATGGCGTGAAACATAACAAATTGATCTCGCCCGCACAGACCGTAACCGAATCTTTATGAAATATCACTACTTCCTGAGGGATTCGTCTCTGACCACCCGAACCAGCGTTCAGGTCCCCTCCGGCTTCACCGTCGGTTTCGGTGGTTCGGGGACCGGAACTACCGCGAGCACGGCACGCTCGATCTCTTCCCTAGCATCACGGCTGTCCGATCCTGCCAGATCGATGCAGAACGCATCGATGACCGACGTGCCCAATGTCGTCACTCTCGCCCATCGGACGCGTGCTCCGCAGCGTTCGAGCGCAGTGGCCAAGCGACAAAGCACGCCCAGTCGATCCTCGGCTCGCAATTCGAGCACTACCCGACCAGGCTCGGTCCCGTCGAACCACAGGACTCTCGGGGGTGCCTGCGCATACAGAACCGGTACGGCCGCGTCGACTTCACCGTCCAGGTTCACTGGCCGAGCATCACGCTCCTTCGCGTCGAGCATGCAGAGTAGATCGAGTTCCCCGGACTGCGCTCGAATGATTTCTTGACGCAACAGACCGGCCTGAGGCGGCGAGCCGAACAGCGGTGCGACTGCAAAAGAATTCACGGCAGTGCCCTCATGACTCCCGAGCGACGCCGAGAGCACTCGCAGCGATTGCAATGCCAAGACGCCGGCTACGTCGGACAGCAAGCCAGGGTTGTCCGGAGCGATCACGGTGACCACGAAGGTGTGCGAGCCCTCGGTCGGCTGCAAATCGACGTGAACACCACCCTTATCCGCCAGCGCAATGTGGGCGGGATCGAGCGGGTCAGCGGTCGGCAAGCTCTCCCCCGCCATGACCAAGCGACATCGCCGAACCAGTTCGCGGATGAGCGAGGCCTTCCAATCACCCCACACGCCAGGTCCGGTCGCCAACGAGTCGGCTTCGGCGAGAGCGTGCAACAGCTCCAGAAGGACAGTGTCCGATCCGAGCGTCTGCACGACCTTCTCCACGGTGGCCGGGTCGTCGAGGTCGCGTCGAGTCGCTGTGTCCGGAAGCAGCAGGTGATGAAGCACCATTTTCCTCAGCAACGTGACGTCGGAAGGCCACAGGCCTAGCCGGTTCCCGATCTGTGCCGCGAGTTCAGCACCGACCACGCTGTGGTCTCCGCCCCTCCCCTTCCCGATGTCGTGGATCAAAGCTCCGAGGACGAGCAGGTCCGGTCGGGCCACACGTGTCGTCAAAGCGCTTGCGTACGCAGCGGTTTCCACCAGATGCCGGTCGACCGTCCACGTGTGCACCGCATCGCGCGGCGGCAGATCACGAACGGCTCCCCATTCCGGCATCAGTCGACCCCACAGACCGGTCCGATCGAGCGCCTCGATCGCGGCGATAGATCGGCGTCCTGACCCCAGCAACACCAACAGGTCGTTGAACGCTTCCTTCGGCCACGGTTCGCGTAGCTCGGGTGCGCTTTCGGACAAGCGATTCAACGTCGACGCCGACATCGGCATTGCCGTCTGCGCGGAGGTAGCGGCAACCCGCATTATCAGTCCGGGATCCTTGTTCGGACGAGCGTCACGGGCGAGTACAACTTCACCGCCATGTTCGACGACACCCTCGTCGAGCGGGCGCCGAACCGGAACACGCCGGAGGCGGGACAACCCGCGACGAGGAAGGGAATTACCAGCAGTACGGAGCCCGACATCCACCGAATAGCTGATGGTGCGAGCCGAATCGCTGAGTACCCGAGCGAGATCGAATCTGTCGCCGATGCGCAATGCCGCACCGATCTCGTCGGCGTCCTGCGCCCGAAGCTGATCGCGTGCTCGGCCTGCAACTCGGTGCAATTCGGTCCGGACATCGAGCAAACGACCGTGCGCGAAGGCAAGTCCGCCGCCCGGTGACTCCGGCCCGAGCCCCGGCATACCGTCCGTGAGCTGTGCAATGGACAGCGCATCGAGTAGTTGAACGTCGCGCAGCCCACCGCGGCCACTCTTGAGTTCGGGCTCGGCACGATGGGCGATCTCGCCACTGCGGGCCCAACGAGACCGAGTTTGGGTGATCACCTCTTCGAAGCGAGAACGGATATTCGTCCGCCACTCTCGCCGGACTCCACCGATCAACAAATTGCTCAATTCGACGTCGCCTGCAATGTGCCGCGCCTCGAGCATCCCCAGAGCAGCAGTCAGATCCGACGCTGCAACCTGCAGAGCCTGCGGAACGGTGCGGACGCTGTGATCGAGCTTGATGTGGGCGTCCCACAACGGATACCAGAGCTTGTCCGCCACCTCGGCTACAAGCTCGGCCGGCATGTCGTCATGAAGAAGAATCAAATCTAGATCGGAATAGGGCAACATTTCACGACGCGCCAATCCGCCCACCGCAACAATTGCGAATCCGGAATCCGGTTTGATACCGAGCTCGGCGCCCTTGGTGGTCAGCCAGAACTCGTGCAGATCGACCAAAGCCTGTCTGAGCGAAGGCGCGTCGAGACGACGGTTCCGGCTTCCGCCGTCGATCAGCTGTTTTCTGGCTCGCACCAGATCTGCGGCTGCATCACTGGTACCCGAAGACACGTTGCCCTTCGAGACCATGCCCTTCGAGACGGTGCCCTTCGATGCGACTGGGGCCTTCGAGACCGAAGGCCCCGACCCTGTCGCTTTCGCTCCAGAATCGGGGCCCCCTGCCCGCGACCCGTTGGGGTCAGAGCGCATCGGCGCCACGTTCACCGGTACGTACTCGGATGACCGAGTCGACCGGTGAAACCCATACTTTCCCGTCACCGATCTTGCCGGTACGAGCAGCTTCGACGATTACTTCCACGACCTTCTCCACTGCGGCGTCGTCGACGACGACCTCCACGCGCACCTTCGGAACGAAGTCGACGGAATATTCGGCACCACGGTAGACCTCGGTGTGGCCCTTCTGACGTCCATAGCCCTGGACTTCACTGACCGTCATGCCTAGCACGCCGGCTTGTTCGAGGCCTGTCTTGACGTCCTCCAAGGTGAACGGTTTGACGATTGCCGTGATCAGCTTCATTTGTGCTTCCCTTCACAAGCTCACGAATGCTCGGTTGTATTCGGAGCGACTTCTCGCCCCCTATCTTTACCCTGTCAAGCGAAGTCGTACGCAGTCTCAGCGTGCTCAGCTTCGTCGATACCCTTGGCTTCGCCTTCATCCGACACGCGCCAGCCGAGTGGCTCGAGCGCACACGCGATGATCGCAGTGACGACACCGGTGAAAATCACAGCAGACAGAGCGATGACCGTCTGGACGACCAACTGCTTGTAGTCGCCACCGTAGAACAGCCCGGTCCTGGACGCGAAGAAGCCGATTCCGATGGTGCCCCACAGGCCCGATACGAGGTGGACACCGACGACGTCGAGCGAGTCGTCGTAACCGAACTTGAATTTGAGGCCGACGGCCAGAGCGGAGAGCACTCCGGCGACGACGCCGAGGAAAATCGATCCGATCGGGGTCAGGGCGCCCGCAGCGGGTGTGATGGCGACCAAGCCTGCCACGATGCCCGAAGCAGCACCGAGGCTGGTGGCATGGCCGTCGCGGATACGCTCCACGACGAGCCAGCCCGCGATCGCCGCTGCCGCAGCAGTAGTCGTGTTGACCCAGGCCAGACCAGCGAAACCGTCAGCAGCAAAGGCGGAGCCTGCGTTGAATCCGAACCAACCGAACCACAGCAGAGCCGCACCGAGCATGACGAACGGGAGGTTGTGCGGCCGGAACGCAACTCGACCGAATCCTGCGCGTTTGCCGATGATGAGCGCCAGAATCAGACCGGCGATTCCCGCGTTGATGTGGACCACGGTGCCACCGGCAAAGTCGATCGGAGGGACAGACGCAATGAGCCCGCCGTCGCCGTCGTCGGTCGTGCCGAAGATTTTCGCTGCGAACCCGTCCTCCGAGCCGGAGAGCAATCCGCCGCCCCACACCATGTGAGCGAGGGGGAAGTAAGCCAGGGTGACCCAGACGCCCGCGAACACGAGCCAGGTGCCGTACTTCACGCGTCCAGCGAGCGAGCCGCTGATGAGTGCGACTGTGATGATCGCGAACGTCACCTGGAAGGCAATGTCGATGACGTTCGGGTAGCCCCAGGCGCCGGCAAGGAAATTTCCGTCCGCATCGGTGATCGAATCCTTCAAACCGAAGAACTCGAAGGGGTTCGCGAACACCCCGCCGATGTTCTCGGTTCCGTACGACATCGACCATCCCCACAGGACGTAGACGAGCGCGACGACGAACATTGCCCCGAACGACATCATCATCATGTTGAGTACGGACTTCTGCTGCGACATACCACCATAGAAAAACGCCAGACCTGGCGTCATCAGCAGCACCAACGATGCTGCTGTCAGCATCCAGGCAGCATTGCCGGAGTTGGCCAACAATTCCTCGGGACTCACGTACACCCTCCTTCTCGTGCGCACCGGATGGTGCGCCGTCTGAGAGAAAGAGTGGTTTCACGAAGTTTCATTCATGACACTCAGGTGTTTCACTCGTGTGAACGGATGAACCAAAACTGTTGCAATAACATTTCGTGCAGGCGTTTGTGGTTTTCGTCGAATTCCAAAGAACCACTGAATTTTCAGAAGAACAACTGACTTCGGCCGACTACTTACCGCCCGACGTACTCCGGACAGAGATCGTCCGAGCCGATCCGGTCAGCCGAGCAACGCGTCGACGAAGGCCTCGGGCTCGAAAGGAGCCAAATCGTCGGCGCCTTCCCCGAGTCCGACGAGCTTGACCGGCACTCCGAGTTCACGCTGCACCTGGAAGACGATGCCACCTTTGGCAGTGCCGTCGAGCTTGGTCAAGACCACTCCGGTGATGTTCACTACCTCGGCGAATACGCGTGCCTGCATCAGACCGTTCTGCCCCACGGTCGCATCCAGGACAAGCAACACGTCGTCGACGTGTGCTCGCTTCTCGATTACCCGCTTGACCTTGCCGAGTTCGTCCATCAATCCGGACTTCGTATGGAGACGTCCGGCGGTGTCGACAAGAACGACATCTACTCCCAGCTCGATACCTCGCGTCACCGCGTCGAAGGCAACGGCAGCCGGATCGGCGCCGTCCTTGCCGCGAACGACGTCGGCACCCACACGCTCGGCCCACGTCTGCAATTGATCCGCCGCAGCGGCACGGAACGTATCCGCGGCACCCAACAGGACACGACGCCCGTCCGCAACGAGCACGCGAGCCAACTTGCCTGTCGTAGTCGTCTTGCCCGTTCCGTTCACACCGACGACGAGTAGCACAGCAGGTGTGCCCTCATGCGGCAGCGCTCTGATCGACCGATCGAACTCCGGATGCAACTGCTTGACGAGAATCTCGCGGAGCAACCCTCGGGCGTCGGCCTCGGTGCGGATACTGCGCGACGCCATCTGCTCGCGCAGCGAGGTCATGATCTCGTTGGTCGTGGATGAACCGAGGTCTGCGATCAGCAGTGTGTCCTCGACTTCTTCCCACGAATCCTCGTCGAGGTCGCCGCCACCGAGGATTCCCAACAAGCTCTTACCGATTGCGGACTGCGAGCGAGAGAGTCGACCGCGTAGGCGATCCAACCGCCCATCGGTAGGAGCAATCTCGTCGAGAACTGGCGCGGCGGATACCGGATCGGAATCGAGAGCAGGCGCAGGCTCGGGCTCCGGAGACGGCTCAGGTTCCAGAGACGGCTCAAGTTCCAGAGAAGGCTCAAGTTCCAGAGAAGGCTCAGGCTCCAGAGAAGGCTCAGGTTCCAGAGAAGGCTGGGGCTCCGGCGCGGCCACAGGCTTGGGCTCGGGTAACGGCTCGGGTAGCGGCTCGGGCTGGGGTTTCGGCGCAAGATCCGGCTCGGCAACCGCGGTTCCCTGGCTGAACGAGAATCCCCCACCGGCCTTGTATCCGCCCGACTTGTCTTTCTCGCCCTCCTCGATCTTCGGCGTCTCCGGAGAGGTGAGCGATATTCGCCGTCGACGCGACACCACGAGCCCAACTACGAGCCCCACGGCCAGGATGGCCAGAACGGCCGCGACGATGATCCACGCTTCGCTACTCACACGTCCATCCTGTCAGGAGCGTCTTCGCCACCCAACCGGCACCCTGGCGGGCAAGTGCACAGCGCATCACGCGAACTCAGTTCGGCGACGCAGAGCCTTCCGGCACAGAAACGTCGTCTGCAGGCACGGAATCTACACGGACACGGCCATCTGGAACCGGTGCTTCCGGGAGATCCGCCTCGCTGACATCGGGGGCCGTTACGCTACCGATCGTCTCGACACGGTTGCGGTTGAGGCGTTGCGAAATCACCGTCGTGATGCCGTCGCCGCGCATCGATACTCCGTACAGTGCGTCGGCAACCTCCATCGTCGGCTTTTGGTGGGTGATGACGATCAGCTGCGACTTCTCGCGAAGTTGCTCGAACAACCCGATCAGACGTCGGAGGTTCGTATCGTCCAGTGCCGCTTCGACCTCGTCCATCACGTAGAACGGAGATGGTCGCGCTCGGAAAATAGCAACAAGCATCGCTACGGCCGTCAAGGACTTCTCGCCGCCGGACAGCAGGGACAGTCGCTTGACCTTCTTTCCTGGTGGACGTGCTTCGACCTCGATACCTGTGGTGAGCATATTCCCGGGTTCGGTGAGGATCAGTCTCCCCTCTCCACCTGGGAACAACTTCGCGAACACCTGGGTGAACTCGCGTTCGACGTCGAACCACGCTTCGGTGAAGACCTGCAAGATTCTCTCGTCGACATCGGCGACCACCTCGAGCAGATCCTTGCGGGCGGACTTCACGTCCTCCAGTTGCGTGGAGAGGAAGTTGTATCGCTCTTCGAGCGCAGCGAATTCTTCGAGCGCGAGGGGGTTCACCTTTCCGAGGGTCGCCAAGTCCCGTTCTGCACGTTTCGCCCGCTTTTCCTGAGACACCCGGTCGAACGGCATCGGGGCGGGTGCCACCACCTGCTCTCCGCGTTCCTTGGCGGCCTCGTATTCACTCATCTCGAGTTCCGTCGGTGGCAGGCTCACGTCCGGTCCATACTCGGCAATCAGATCATCGAGCCCGATACCGTGCTGTTCGAGGATCGTCGCCTCGAGCTGTTCAATTCTGAGCGCCGCCTGCGCACGAGCAATTTCATCGCGGTGAACTGCGTCGGTGATCGACGCGAGCTGGGCCTGGAGAGCTCGTACCTGTTCTTTGACCCGGTCCAATTCGGTTGTGGCGGTGGCACGCTGGGCAGCAAGCTCGTCACGACGAGCGGCAGCGGCAGCGACGACGCCGGCGAGCCGGTCGGCTACGCGATCGCCGGCGGACGCAACCGCCTGCGCGACCGCTGCAGCGTGTCGACGCCCGATCAACTCCCGTTCGGCCCGTGCTCGAGCCTCACGTTCGGCGCGGGCAGCTCGACGCATCGAGTCCGCGCGACCCCGGACGGACTGCGCCCGCTCCTCGGCTGTGCGGACATTCAGACGTGCGTCGACCTCGACCGATCGAACCTCGGACAAGGCGGCGGCAGCCACCTCACGCGCCATGATCGATTCACCCGAATCGGATCCACTGTCGGTCCCGGCCTGCTCGTCCTCGGCCAGCCTGAGCCGCTCCTCGAGCTCAGCCAACGCAGTCAGAGCCTCCTCACGACCGGTTTCGGCTCGATGTCGCTGCTCAGTCAAGCGCGAGGACTCTGCGTGTGCCGATCGCGCCAGCTGCCCGAGGCGACCGAGCTGCTCGTACACCGCGGCAATCGCCGCATCGGACTCGTTGAGCGCGGCCAGCGCTTGTTCGGCGGATTCACGGCGATCGGATAGCTCGGCGAGCGCTCCGGACAATGCAGCCTCGAGGTCGGCCGAATGTCGTTCTGCGGCGTCGAGTTCGACTGTCGAGGTATCGATCGCCGACTGCACCTCGATGGTGCTCGGCCGCCTGTCCGAGCCGCCCGTCACCCATCCTGTGTCGAGAAGATCCCCGGCCTTCGTCACTGCCCTGACTCCAGGTGACGACTTCACCAATGACGCGGCGTCGTCGAGAGATTCGACGACTACGATGCCGCCGAGCAACGCAGTCATCGAACCGGAAAGCGCATCGGGGAACTGGATCACATCGAGCACCCACCTGGCGCCATGCGGCAACTGGACGGTGCGAGGATTCGCGGGAGGCGTGACATCGCCGAAGACGACGGCGGCACGCCCACCGTCCGCATCACGGAGTGCCAGAACAGCATCGAGTGCGCTCGTGAACGATTCGGCGTGAGCGGCATCGGCTACGGGGCCCAATGCGACCGCCACCGCCACCTCGAAGCCCGTTTCCACGCTGATGCGGTCGGCAAGTAACCCGGACAGGCCAGGCTGCGAGTTCTCGATGAGCCAACCGGCTCCATCCTTACGCTCGAGTCCCATCTTCAACGCTTCTATTCGAGCCTGATACGAGGCAACCTTCTTCCCTGCGACACGGTCCTCGTTCTGCAATTCGGTTACTCGAGCATCCGCGCTTCGGAGCGCCATCACGGCTCGCTCGTACTGCGTGTCGAGACTCAATTCACTGGCGTCAAGCCCGCTTATCTGGTCCTGGACGCTCTCGAATTCCATTTGCGCGATGTCTCCGCGCTCACGAGCCTCGTCGATCGCCACCGACAGCCGAGCAACCTCTGCATCGGTGGAATCGGCCTTGGTTCGGTAAGTGTCGACCTGTCCGGAAAGCCGGGCGAATCCTTCTCGGCGATCGGCGACCGCACGCACCGCCGCCATATGAGCGCGTTCCGCCTCGAACGCCGCAGCCTCACGTTCGGCCAGCTGTTCGCGTGCAGCCTCGAGAGACTCGCGTGCGATCTCGACGGCCTCGACGAGTTCCAATTCCTCCTCGGCGACACGATCCGCCTGAGCCTCCAGTTCGTCCGGGTCTTGACCACGGCCCGTCGATGACGCCGAATCAAGATGACGTGCACGCTCTTTCGCGATTCGGATGGTGGCGTTGACTCGTTCGGCTAGAGCGGACAACTGAAACCAGGTTTGCCCGGCGGCCTCCGCGCTCGGAGTCAACCGTGCAACCGACTGTTCGAGCTCTCCGAGTGCGACGTTGCCTGCCTCGAGCGTGTCCTGCACAGTCGCGTACTGCTCGCGGGCGGCGGCTTCGTCCTGAGTCTGGTTGGCAAACTCTGCGCGGCGGCCGACCAAGTCGTCGGCCGCGATACGCAGCCGGGCGTCGCGCAGATCCGCTTGGACCGTCTGCGCGCGGCGAGCGACCTCGGCTTGACGACCGAGAGGCTTGAGTTGACGTCGAAGCTCGGTCGTCAGGTCGGTCAATCGAGCGAGGTTCGCCTGCATGGCGTCGAGCTTGCGGACAGCCTTCTCTCGGCGCTTACGGTGTTTGAGAACGCCCGCAGCCTCTTCGATGAAGGCCCGTCGATCTTCCGGCCTGGATTCGAGGATCGCAGCGAGCCGCCCCTGCCCGACGATGACGTGCATTTCGCGGCCGATGCCGGAGTCGCTCAGCAATTCCTGAACGTCCATCAACCGACACGAGGCTCCGTTGATCTCGTATTCGCCTGCGCCATCACGAAACATTCGCCTGGTGATCGACACCTCGGAGTAGTCGATAGGCAACGCACCGTCGGAGTTGTCGATCGTGAGCGTTACTTCCGCACGCCCGAGCGGAGCACGTCCCGAGGTGCCCGCAAAAATGACATCTTCCATCTTGCCGCCGCGTAGAGCCTTCGCTCCCTGCTCCCCCATGACCCAGGTGAGAGCATCCACGACGTTGGACTTTCCCGACCCGTTGGGCCCGACGACGCAGGTAATACCTGGCTCGAAACGAAGAGTCGTCGACGAAGCAAAGGACTTGAAGCCCTTGAGCGTCAGACTCTTGAGATGCATGGCATTTCAGAGTACCGGGTGTACCCCACCTGCGCGTACGAGATCTGGAGCGCCACGGTCAGATGACGTCCCCTCATCACCGCTCGACGAAACCGCTGAGCTCACCACGCGGCCGATCAAAGCTCTCCACGACAAGGGTCACCACGCCCGGCGTATCTCCCCCACGAAGCAGTTCCAGGAGGCGCTCGGCATTTTCTCGTGCACCCTCGGCGATGACGAGCACTCGACCGTCCGCGCTATTCGTCGCATGGCCGACCAGTCCGAGTTCGAGGGCGCGCGAACGGGTCCACCATCGAAACCCGACGCCTTGCACCGAACCGTGCACCCAGGCGGTCAATCGAGTCTCGCTCACGAGGAGGTCAACTTTCGGACCGTTCTGTAGAGCGAGCAGATCGCCATCGACGTCGGGATCCCCATCGTCAGCCGTCCACGTCTATTTCGAAAGATACCTCAGCGCCGGCTTTCAGGGTTCGTCCGACGGTGCACACCTTGTCGATGGCGCGCTCGACGACGACCAGCAACCGCTGCTGCGCTTCGGGGTCGAGTTCGCTGAGGTCGACCGCGAGTACCTCACGCAACTCCGGGTAGCGCTCGTTCTCACGATCGGCAGACCCCGACACCGTCACCTTCGAGTCGTAATTGTCACCGAGGCGGCGCGACAATGGGAGATCCGAACTCATCCCGGTGCATGCCGCGAGCGCGATCTTGAGCAACTCGCCAGGGGTGAAGACCCCGTCGACCGATTCCGAACCGATCAACACCTCGGCCCCTCGCGAGCTCATTCCCGTGTATCGACGCGTCCCCGTCCGCTCGACCCACAGTGCCGTCGGTGTGCTCTCATCAGCCATGAGAGTCGATTCTAGGGTGACCGGCCGTCAGTGCCGCGTCAGGTCCGCGTATTTCGAGGTCGCGGCTGGCAGGTGGGACAGCTGTACGACGATCTGTTCATGAACTTCTCACGCCGGATCGGGCTACCACAACGCGAACATGGCAGCCCCTCCTGGCCGTACGCATCCAACGAGCGATCGAAGTATCCCGATTCACCGTTGACATTGACGTACAGCGCATCGAAGGATGTGCCGCCTTGTGCGAGAGCCTCACCCATCACCGCGTGAACCGAGGTCAACAGTGTGCGTAGAACTGGCCTGGACAAGGTCTCTGCAATTCGGTTGCCGTGAATCTTGGCGCGCCACAGTGCCTCGTCGGCGTAGATGTTGCCCACGCCCGACAGCACCGTTTGGTCCAGTATGGCGCGCTTGATCTCGGTGTGTTTGCTCCGCAACACGTTCACGACGGATTCCGCATCGAACAAGGGATCCACCGGGTCTCGTGCGATGTGCGCCACGGACTCTGGAACAACAGACCCGTCCACAGATTCGAGGTGCGCGATGGCCCAACCACCGAAAGTTCGTTGATCGACGAATCGGAGTTCGGCCCCGTTGTCCAGCACTACACGGATGCGGAGGTGCTTCTCTGCAGGCACCGACGGTGGCTGCACCAGCATTTGGCCGCTCATTCCCAAGTGCACGACTATCGCATCGTCCTGCGCATCGAGCGGCAGCCACAGATACTTGCCGCGACGCTCTGCCGACACGATGCGGCGGCCTCGTAGCTGAGCTTCCAGGTCCCGCGCACCAGCAAAGTGACGCCGGACCGCGCGAGGGTGCAGGACCTCCACCGATTCGATGGTTGTGTCGACTACGTGCGATTCGAGGCCGAGGCGCACTACTTCGACCTCTGGTAACTCGGGCATCGAGTGTCCGCTACTCCGCGTGCGGAGCGGTAGCGATGTCGGTGGCAGAGGGTTCGACTGCGCCGGCGGTGCGCTCTACGGCGGGGGGCTCGATGGCGGTGTGCTCTACGGCGGGGGGCTCGACGGCGACGGAGCTCTCGTTTCCGTCGGAGATGTCGTTCCAGGCGGTACTCGCAGCCTTTTGCTCGGCTTCTTTCTTGGATCTGCCGATACCTACGCCGAGTGGCCTTCCGCCGATGACGACGGTGGCGGTGAATTCTTTGTCATGGTCTGGTCCCGTGGAGGAGATTTCGTATACGGGCACGCCGAGCGATTTCACAGCCGTCAGCTCCTGAAGGCTGGTCTTCCAGTCCAGGCCGGCGCCCAAGCGCGGCGCTCGGTCGAGCAGGCGTGCGAACAGGGTCAGGACGACACGACGTGCGACCTCTATCCCATGCTGGAGGTGAATCGCGCCCAAAAGGGACTCCATGCCATCGGCCAGAATGCTGGGCTTGTCACGACCACCGGTCTGTTCCTCGCCCTTGCCGAGCAAGAGATGACGGCCAAGGCCGCCTTCACCGAGTTCGCGTGCTACCTCGGCCAAAGCATGCATGTTCACGACGCTGGCCCGGATCTTGGCCAGCTCGCCTTCGGATTTCTCAGGATGTGCAGTGTAAAGCTCTTCGGTCACCGTCAAACCGAGAACCGAATCACCCAGGAATTCCAGCCGCTCGTTGGTCGGCAGACCACCACGCTCGTACGCGTACGACCGGTGGGTCAATGCCAGAGTCAAAAGCGGTTCAGCAAGTACGACGCCAAGAGCGGCGAGGAGCGACTCTCGGTCGTCCCCGCCGCTGTCGGCTGTCGAGCGGTTCAGGTGAGTAGAACTGCTCTTCGATGTCATGTGCTGAAGATCAGACAGCTGCTGCTACCTGTCGGCCCTTGTAGGTGCCACACGAGGGGCACGCAATGTGGGGCAGTGTCTTCTCGCCGCATCCACGGTTGGGGCACGTGACAAGCGTAGGCACTGTGGCCTTCCACTGTGCACGACGCGACCTCGTGTTGGAACGCGACATTTTACGCTTCGGGACAGCCACTTCTACTTCTCCTCGGCTTCGTTGTTCACAAGTTCGGTGCTAGAAACTGGATCCACGCCAAATTTGGCTGCAAGTCCAGCCCAGCGAGGATCAACTATCTCATGATCATGTCCAGATTCCGCAATCGCCAGGTTGATGCCACATTCCGAGCACAATCCCGGGCAGTTTTCACGGCAGAGAGGATGCAATGGAAGCTCCAATCCGACCGCATCCACGACGACTGGCTGTAGGTCTATCTGATCGTCGACAACGCGATGAATCTCTTCCTCGTCCGTCGTGTCCTCAGTGACGCTGGACGGGTACGCGAACAGATCGGTGAGGTAGACATCCACAGCACCGGAAACGGGCTCCAGGCACCGCGAGCACTCACCTGCAGTGTCTGCTCGGACGGTGCCGGTGACAAGGACGCCTTCCGATACTGCTTCGAGGCGAAGATCGAGATCGACCGGCGACCCTTTTTCGATGGCGATCGCATCGAGACCGATTCGCGTAGGCGCGACAATCGTCCGCTGGATCTCCGTCATGGACCCGGGCCGACGGCTCAGGTTGTCGATATCCAGCACGAATCCCGTGCCCGCTTCGGCACGAGGGGTATTACGACGGGTAGACACAGTAATCTTCCTGCTCAGACGATTGATTCGATCACTTTGGAGCTGTTCGACCAACGGCACCAAGAAGGTGCGCAGGACGGGAACAACCTTTGGGCAACCACACAACGGTACGCACAGACTCGGACATGAGCAAATCTGACGATTCACCTACGCGAACGACGCCCATCTCCGGACGGATCCGGGCCGTAGTCCGGGACACCCGATCCGGTCCGCAACTGCTGGCGACCTCGCCCCACAGAGCGGATAGTGCCACTGAGGAACTCCTCGAACTCCGCCAGCTTGGTATCGACATAGACGTCGCATTCACTGCGCATTCGGTCTGATTCGGCATGCGAAGCGTCGATGACTCGCGCCGATTCTGTGCGTGCGGCCTGCACGACCTCGGTTTGATCGACCAACCGCGCCTGCTCCTCGGCTCCGTCTGCGACCGAACGATCGTACGAGGCCTGACCCGACTCGATGAGACGCTCCGACTCCGACCGCGCCCGCGTCGTCAGCGTCTCGTACTCACGCCTTCCTGCTTCGACCGAACGCTCCGCGGTGTCGTTCGCATCGTCGACGCGTTGCTCGGCGTGAGCCTTCGCCTCGGCAACCATGCGATCGGCCTGCGATTTCGCGTCGGCCAATATTCGGTCTGCGGAATCGCGTGCATTCTCGACGGTGTCCTGGGCTTCGTCGTTGGCCGAGGTAACAGTTTTCTCTGCCGTCGCCCGAGCGTCCGTGACGAGTTTGTCCTTGTGATCGAGGACGTCTTGCGCGTCGTCGAGTTCACCAGGAATCGAGTCGCGTACATCGTCGAGAAGTTCAAGGACATCGCCGCGAGGAACAACGCAGCCGGCCGTCATAGGGACACCGCGCGCCTCCTCGACAATGGCGACGAGTTCGTCGAGTGCCTCGAATACGCGGTACACCGGTAACCCCAATCGATAGAAAATACGAATAAACGTGCGATCATGCACTTCCAGTTTGCCTGGTGATTGCTGCGTTCGCGTCGCACTCGCCTCGGTGTGTCGCGCGATCTATTCGGCGGCGCGCTCGGCGATGCGGCTCAGTAGTCTGGAGTGAACATTCTCGGGGACCATGCCGGCGACATCTCCACCGAAAGTCGCAACCTCTTTGACCAGCGAACTGGACAGGAAGCTGAACGCCGGATTCGCGGAGAGGAAAAGGGTGTCCACACCTGTCAACCGCTGGTTCATCTGAGCCATCTGAAGTTCGTAGTCGAAATCGTTTGCCCCGCGCAAACCCTTCACGATCGCAGTGAAGCCCTCCTGCTTCGCATAGTCGACGAGCAGGCCGTGCCACGAGGAGATTCGGACGTTCTTCAGATGAGCAGTCGCTTCGCCGAGAAGCTCGATGCGCTCGTCGACACTGAACAGGCCACGCTTGCTCTTGTTGATCATGACGGTGACGATGATCTCGTCGAACTGCGCCGCAGCCCTGGTGATCACATCGATATGGCCATTGGTCACCGGGTCGAAGGATCCAGGACACACTGCTCCAGTCATGACGCTCACGCTATCACCGTGCCAGTCCGGCGATTTCGATTCGCGTCTCGCCGTACTTCTTGACCTTCTCCGCTACCAAACCCTCCGGCCAGGCGGTCTCTGCCGATCTGGACGAGCGTTCCAACACCACAAGGCTTTCCGGTGCCAACCAACCGTTCGTCAGAAGTTCGACGAGCATCTGCGCAACCGCGGAATCGGCGATGGCATAGGGAGGGTCGGCCAACACGAGGTCGTAGCGGCGGTCGGCCTGCCCCGCCAACACCGCGGAGACCGACGCACATCGAACGGACGCACCGGGCAGCTCGATACCGGCGGCGTTACCCCGAATCACCTCTGCCGCTCGCGGATCGGACTCCACCAAGACGACTGTCGACGCACCACGTGAAAGTGCTTCCAATCCCAGGGCACCCGACCCGGCATAGAGTTCGAGTACGTTGGCGCCCTCGAGATCCAGACGCGAGTCCAACGAGCTGAACAACGCCTCGCGGACACGGTCCGATGTTGGACGCGTGCCGCGAGGCGGGACTTTCAGGGTTCGGCCTCCTGCGATGCCTGCCACGATCCGGGTCATCTACAGAAGGTTACTCAGTTACAGAAGGTTGCCCAGTGTCGAGTTCCTCTTTGCTGCCGTGCTCACCGAACCCCATCAGTCGTTTACCGAAGCTCCCTCGCCGCTTCCTATCACGACCAGCAGATCCCCACCCTCGACTTGCTGCACACCGCCGATGGCAAGGCGGCTGACCTTTCCACCCTTCGGTGCCGTGATCGCAGCCTCCATCTTCATCGCTTCGATGGTGGCAACCGTCTCTCCCGCCGAGATCTCGTCTCCCAGAGCCACTGCCAACGTCACCACACCCGCAAACGGTGCCGGAACGTGACCGGAATTGGACCGATCCGCTTTCTCGATCGTCGGCGCGTCACTGGAAATCGAACGATCCCGCACCGACACCGGACGCAATTGACCGTTCAGAATGCACATCACCGTGCGCATCCCCCGCTCATCGGCATCGGAAATGGCTTCCAACCCGATCAGCAACTCCACGCCCTTCTCGAGCCGAACACGATGCTCGTCTCCCTGACGCAGACCGTAGAAGAACTGATTCGCCGACAACCGTGAGGTGTCGCCGAATTTGTCCCGATGCTCCGCCAACTCTGCGCTAGGGCCAGGAAAGAGCAACCGATTCAACATCTCCCGACGCGTTGCCGACGTTCCATCGAGACTCCGTTCCTCCTCGACGGTCAGCTCCGTCACTGGTTTGGCCTCACCTCGACCCTCCAAAGCCTTGGTGCGCAACGGCTCGGGCCATCCACCCGCTGGAGTTCCGAGATCGCCACGCAGAAAACCGATCACCGAATCAGGGATGTCGAACTTTCCGGGGTTCTCCGCGAACTCCTCTGCCGACGCGTCGGCGCCGACCAAGGCGAGCGCGAGATCACCGACCACCTTCGAGCTGGGCGTCACCTTGACCAAGCGACCCAACATCCGGTCCGCAGCAGCGTAATTCGCTTCTACGGTTTCGAACTTGTCGCCCAAACCTAGTGCGATCGCCTGCTGACGGAGATTCGAGAGCTGCCCACCCGGAATCTCGTGGGTGTACACCCGACCCGTCGGAGCCATCAGTCCCGATTCGAAGGGCGCGTACACCTTTCGCAACGCCTCCCAGTACGGCTCCAGATCGCATACTGCAGCCAGATCCAGGCCCGTATCTCGCTCGGTGTGCGCAGCAGCAGCCACGATTGCAGACAACGCAGGCTGCGAAGTTGCACCTGCCATCGATGCGCTCGCACCGTCGACGGCATCGGCGCCTGCTTCCCAGGCCGCTAGGTACGTCGCCAACTGACCGCCGGGAGTGTCGTGGGTGTGCACGTGCACCGGCAGATCGAAATTGCTCCGCAACGCCGTGACCAAAGTCCGTGCGGCGGGCGCACGCAACAACCCGGCCATGTCCTTGATCGCCAGCACATGGGCGCCCGCATCGACTATTTGCTCAGCCAGCAACAGGTAGTAGTCCAGCGTGTACAGCGTCTCGTTCGGATTCGACAGGTCACCGGTGTAACTCAAGGCAACCTCGGCCAGAGCGGTACCTGTCTCACGAACCGCGTCGATCGCCGGACGCATCTGATCGACGTTGTTGAGCGCATCGAAGATGCGGAAGATGTCGATACCTGTGTCGGTTGCCTCCGCTACGAAGCTGCGCGTCACTTTCTCCGGATACGGGGTGTAGCCCACCGTATTGCGGCCACGTAGCAACATCTGCAACGCAACGTTGGGCACCGCCTCACGCAACGCGGCCAGACGCTCCCACGGATCCTCGTGCAGGAAACGCAGTGCCACATCGTATGTCGCGCCACCCCAACATTCGATCGAGAGCAACTCCGGCGTCGTGCGTGCCACGTAGGGTGCGACCATCAACAACCCAGACGTGCGAACCCGGGTTGCCAGCAACGATTGATGTGCATCCCGAAATGTCGTGTCGGTGACCGCGAGTGCTTTCTGATTACGCAGATCACGAGCGAAACCCTCTGGGCCCAACGCCAGCAAGCGCTGCCTACTGCCGTCGGAAATCGGTGCCGAGAAATCGACGTGGGGAAGTTTGTCGTGCGGGTACACCGGCGACGGCCGCTCCCCGTGCGGCTTGTTGACGGTCACATCCGCCAGATACGTCAGGATCTTCGTTCCGCGGTCACCGGAGGTACGCGAGGTCAGCAGTTGCGGACGTTCCTCGATGAACGACGTCGTCACTCTCCCCGCAGTGAAGTCCGGATCGACCAGAACTGCCTGCAGAAAAGGGATATTCGTTGCTACGCCACGAATGCGGAACTCCGCCACCGCGCGACGCGCACGCGCAATCGCGGTATCGAAATCTCTGCCTCTACACGTCAACTTCACCAACATGGAATCGAAGTAGGCGCCCACTTCGGCGCCGAGTGTCGTGCCACCATCCAATCGCACACCGGCACCACCCGGGGTGCGGTACGCGGTGATACGGCCGGTGTCGGGTCGGAAACCATTCGACGGATCCTCGGTGGTGATTCGGCATTGCAATGCCGCCCCACGCAACACGATGTTCTCCTGAGCCAATCCCAAATCAGCGAGGGACTCCCCCGAGGCAATGCGCAACTGCGCCTGTACCAAGTCGACGTCGGTGACCTCTTCGGTCACCGTGTGCTCCACCTGGATACGCGGATTCATCTCGATGAACACATGATTGCCCCGAGTATCGAGGAGGAACTCCACCGTGCCTGCGCACGAGTATCCGATCTCCTTCGCGAAAGCGACTGCGTCGGCGCACATCCGATCACGAAGCTCAGCAGGGAGATTCGGCGCAGGGGCCATCTCGATGACCTTCTGATGACGCCGCTGCAGAGAACAATCCCGCTCGAACAGGTGCACCACGTTGCCCTGTCCATCCGCGAGGATCTGCACCTCGATGTGCCGTGGATCGATGACCGCCTGCTCCAAGAACACAGTCGCGTCACCGAACGCCGACTCCGCCTCACGCGCTGCCGCTTCGATCGATTCGCGCAACTGCGCGGGCTCGGCCACTCGGCGCATGCCCCTGCCGCCGCCGCCGGCCACTGCCTTCACGAACAAGGGGAAGGTCATCGTTTCCGAAGCTGCTACCAATTCTTCGACGTCCGAGGACGGCTCGGACGAGGCCAAGACCGGCAAACCGGCACGCTTGGCCGCGGCAATTGCGCGGGCCTTGTTGCCCGTCAACTCGAGCACCTCGGCCGAAGGCCCGACGAACGTGATGCCCGCCGCCGCGCACGCAGCAGCAAGATCCGGATTCTCCGACAGGAACCCGTACCCCGGGTACACCGCATCGGCACCGCTGCGCTGTGCTGCAGCGACGATCTCCTTCACCGACAGATAGGCGCGTACGGGGTGGCCCTTCTCCCCGATCTCGTACGCCTCGTCCGCCTTCGTTCGGTGAACCGAATTGCGGTCCTCGAACGGGAAGACAGCCACAGTAGCGGCGCCCAACTCGTACGACGCACGAAATGCACGGATAGCAATCTCGCCACGATTGGCAACCAACACTTTGGAGAACATGCGCTAAACCTACCGCCGACAAGTCCACGAATTGTGTCCGCCATCTCGAAATATGAGATAGCCCGGCGTCTTAAACGGTGCAGAGACCCATCAGGACTTCTCCAGATAGTCGATCCGGTCCGATCGCCAAGCGGATTTCATCATCGACGCGACGCCAGGATGATCGGTCATCGTCGGATCCGACTCGAACAGCGACCTTGCGCACGCATGGGCGTCCGCGATCACGTCTTCGTCGTCGATGAGTGAGAGCAGGCGAAGGCTTGTCACGGTCCCCGATTGTGCTGCGCCGAGCACATCTCCCTCGCGACGCGTAGTCAGATCGAGCTTGGCCAACTCGAATCCGTCATTGGTCGCAGCCACCGCCGTCAAACGCGAGAACGAAGCACCCATCGGACTGAGTTGGCTGATCATGATGCACAGACCCTGATGACCGCCACGGCCGATACGACCCCGTAGCTGATGCAACTGGCTGATTCCGAACCGATCGGCGTCGACGATCACCATGACCGTGGCATTCGGCACGTCGACGCCGACCTCGACCACGGTCGTGCACACCAGCACATCGATCTCGCCTGCCGTGAAGTCCTGCATCGAGGCGTCCTTCTCCTCCGCTGGCATCCGGCCGTGCAGCATCCCGACACGGAGATCGGCGAACGGGCCCCCGGTGAGCATGTCGTACATCTCGAGCGCAGATTTGGTCTCGGGCAGTGCGCGATCGTCGTCGTGGCCGGCTGCACGTGTCCGTGGCCGCTTCCCGGTGCCCTCCGCGTCGTCGTCACCGATCCGAGAACAGACGACGTACGCCTGTCTGCCCGCGCGGACTTCCTCACGAATGCGTTCCCACGCACGATCCACCCAATTCGGCTTGTGCGATGCCGGAACCACACTGGTCTTGATCGGTGCGCGTCCGCGCGGGAGCTCGGCGAGAATGGATGTCTCGAGATCACCGAGGGAGGCCATGGCGATGGTCCGCGGAATCGGTGTTGCCGTCATCACGAGCAGGTGGGGACTTCTGCTGTTCCGCGCCTTGGATCTGAGCGCGTCCCGCTGTTCGACGCCGAACCTGTGCTGTTCGTCGATGACGACCATACCGAGGTCCATGAACTCGACCCGATCTTGGATGAGTGCGTGCGTCCCGATCACGATTCCTGCGTCCCCGGTGATTGCATCCAGCAGCGCTGTCCGCTTGGCCGCCGTCGACATGGAACCGGTCAGCAGGGCGACCTTGGTGGCGAGCTCGTGGGATCCGAGTTCACCGGCGGCTGCCAACGAGCCCAGCATCGCCGAGATGGATCGCGCGTGCTGAGACGCCAGGACCTCGGTAGGGGCCAACAGCGCACATTGATGTCCCGAATCGATCACCTGCAGCATCGCCCGTAGCGCAACCACTGTCTTACCCGATCCCACTTCACCTTGTAGCAATCGCGACATCGGATGTCCCTGCGACAAGTCCGCCGAGATTTCCGCCGCCACCGTCAACTGCCCTGCTGTCAGTGTGAACGGAAGTCGACGCTCGAACTCCGCCGCAATCCCGTCCACCCGCGGCGAGCATTCGGGCGCCACCCTGCTCGACGCGTCCTGTCTGCGCGCTGCCAGGACGAGTTGCACTGCAAGCGCTTCATCGAACTTCAGACGCGCTCTGGCCTGGTCTTTTTCTTCCGCGGAGTCCGGAAAGTGTATCCAACGCAGCGCGGTGTCGAGGTCCACCAATCCCCGCTCCGAACGCACCTCCGGCGGAAGTGGGTCCTCGACGGTGTCCAGTTGGTCGAGAACCTGACGGACGCAGCGCATGAACGTCCAACTCTCCACGTCCTTCGCCGCGGGATAGATCGGAACGAATGCGCGCTCGAACACCGACATGTCGACACTGCCGGACGAATCGAGCGAGCCCCGCGCCAAACCGGCCAACGATCCGCCACCCACGACCCGACCTTGGGTGAGCACTGCCCCGTCATCCTCGTCCCCACCGAGCATCACGTAACTCGGGTGCGTCAAATTCCATCGTCGGCCGAAATACTTGACCTTGCCCGAGAACATTCCACGCTTACCGGGGATGAGGACATGCTTGAGCTTGTGGGGGCTGAAGAACGTCGCATCGATCTGCTGATCTTCCGCCGCAAGAGAGACTGCAAGAAACTGCCCTTTGCGCGCCTTCATCGTTCGCAACGTTGCCGACGCGATCGTCGCGACGATGGTGATGTGCTCGCCCTCCGGCGGTTCCTTCTCGCTCAGTTCGGCGCCCTGCGTCATGTAACGGTGTGGGTAGTACCGCAACAGATCCTCGACGGTCTCGAGCGCGAACAATTCGGCCAAGGGCCCAGCAACCTTGTCGCCGAGGACCCCGTCGAGCCGATCCGAGAGTGCCACCATCTTCCCTTGTCGTCCTTACCTTCTCGATCCGGTTCCCGTGCGCAGTTTCATTCCACGCCGAGTTGAGCCAGGTCTCCTGGCTGCCCTCCGCGATAGGTCACGAACTCCACGACGGGATGGTGCTCGGCGACGTACTCGGCCAACCGCTGACCGAATTCGGCGTCTGCGGACTCCCCCAGCAGCATGGTCACCATCTCACCACCCGCCGACAGCAATTGATCGAGCAGGTTGCATCCGGCCGTGATCGCGTCGGACCCGATTACCACCACTTCCCGCCCGACAAGACCGAGGCCGTCACCGGGTTCACACGTCCCCACCCACGTCAGGGCACGTCCCTCGGCGATTCGGACCGAAGCCCACCGCGTTCCGGCTGCCGCTTCCGACATCGTGAATGCGTCATCCACTCCTTCTTTGGTCGGGTCGTGGACTGCAAGAGCCGCCAGGCCTTGAACCATCGACGACGACGGAAGCATCAAAACGTCCTTGCCTGCGTTGCGTGAAGCGACGCTGACGGCCACCAACTCCTGGGCGGACAATGCCCCGTTCGGCAGGACGAGGACCTCTGTGTGCCGAGATCCGACGATCGCCGCGCACAACTGCGTGGGCCCTATCTCTGTTGTGTCGCAACGAAGTACATGTGCACCTTCGGCAAGATACAGCTGCTCGGCACCGTCACCTGCCACCACCGCCAATATCTCTCGACCGAAAACTTCCCCGCTGTCGCCCGGAGTCGACGTCGCCGTGTCACAGTTTTCCCCCGCGCCGAAGGCGGCGATGCGCACACCATGTATCCGCCCGGCACATATACCGATATCGACGGCCAGACCAGCATTCGCCGTGTGCACATGAGCGGACCACGAACCGTTGCCGTCACCGGCGACGACCACCGAATCACCGATCTCTGTCAATGCTCGCCGCAACTCGATCGCAGCGGCCTCGTCGATGTCGGAAAGCTGGTAGAGAACCTCGTATCCGACGATCGCCTCTCCTACCTGCACCGAATCCACCCGATTTTTCGATCTCGGCGTCACGGCGCGACTGGTCTCGGTCGTCACTTGCCGGTGGTAGCGCTGTCTCGGCGGCGGCTCGACTTCGGTGAGGACACCACAGAGCGCGTCGAGCATCACCAGAAGTCCGAGCGCGCCTGCATCGACCACTCCTGCTGCCCGGAGAGCTGGCAACTGGTGACGTGTGCGGTCGAGTGCCACAGCTGCCGATTCGGCTGCGCAACGCGCCACCGCTGCGATATCGCACGGCTGACCGAGGTCCGCGACCGCACGTGCCGAACTGCCCAGCACGCTGACGATCGTCCCGTCCACCGGAACGCTCACGACGTCGACAACGAGATCGGCCGCCCGAACCAATGCTCGGGTGAGCGCGGCTCCATCGAACTCACCGTCGGCCGCGACCTCGGCGAGGGCGCGCAACAATTGCGACACGATCACCCCGGAATTGCCCCGCGCACCAGTTATGGCGCCCTGTGCCAGCGCCGCCGCAACGGCAGCGATATCGGCATCCGCTCCTGCAGTGCGCATCGACTCCACCGCCGCACGAATGGTGAATACGAGATTGGTACCGGTATCGGAGTCCGCGATCGGGAAGACGTTCAGTTCGTTGATCTCGTCGCATCGCGCTGTGAGGCCGTCGACACATCTATAGGCCCACAGCCGCATCTCCTCGACACCCATCGAGGACTTAGACGAGGACTCAGGCGAGGACTCAGACGAGGACATGGGTCTGCCGACCGCCATGGACTTCTCATCGTGCTCGACCACGTCCACCACCTGTTCGCCCCAGTTCTCGCCGAAAGAACCGGCATTGATTTCGCTGCGCCACCAACTTTCCATGACCCAACTTCTTTCGACGAGTCAGCCTAGACTCGAGCACCTGCAGGCACAGGTCGGCACTCCGCCGAGCGTCTCTCACAGCGTGGAGTCTGGACGCGGTTTGGTTAATTCCCGCTACGCCCGCTAATCTTGCAGGGTTGCCCGGTGCGGTTCGGCGTATTGTGTGCTGAAGCTATTCGGAGCAACCGCCCGCACGTTAATGATCAATCATCTATCAAGGAGTTCGCGACTATGGCTGCCGTCTGCGACGTATGCGCCAAAGGGCCCGGCTTCGGTAAGTCGGTCTCGCACTCGCACCGACGGACCAACCGTCGTTGGAACCCGAACATCCAGACCGTTCATGCACAGGTTGCCCCCGGCAACAACAAGCGCATGAACGTCTGCACGTCCTGCCTCAAGGCAGGCAAGGTGGTTCGGGGCTGACTTTCGCCCACGAGACTCGACTATGGCCTCACTGCTCTCGGAGCAGTGAGGCCATAGTTGTCTTGTCGGCCACAGCAGTTCGGCAAGGTTGTCCTCGCGATCGCTGCTCGTCGTCAGGGCACCGTCGATGCCGACCGATGCGGCCGGATACAGTGCGATTGTGACGAACTTCGAAAGTACGAATCATGTAGAACTGGTTGACGGGGTTCTGAAGATCATCGTCTCGACCGATGCCGCGGGCACTTCACTCAGTGGCGATGCCATGACCGAAGGGGCTGCGGCACTTCGGTCGGTGAACGCAGGTGATCTCCGCGTCGGATGCGTTCTTCTCGTCGGTACCGGCGCCAATTTCTGCGCGGGCGGCAACGTGCGAGCCTTCGCTTCAGCGGACGATCGAGGAAGTTACGTTCGCGCCGTGGCCGACGGCTTCCACGCCTTCGTCCTGGAACTGGCGGCGACGACCGTTCCCGTCGTCGCCGGTGTACACGGATGGGCAGCAGGTGCAGGGATGAGTTTGGTGTGTCACGCCGATGTCGCCATCGGGGGGCGGGCAACCAAAATGCGTCCGGCTTACCCAGGAATCGGCTTCACCCCGGATGGCGGGATGACCTGGACTTTGCCGCGCATCGTGGGTTCGGTCAGAGCGCGTGACATTCTCCTGAACGACTCGATCCTCCACGGCGAAGAAGCCGTGCGACTCGGATTGCTGAGCAGGCTCGTCGGCGAAGACATCATCGTGAGTGAGGCCGAGCGGTTGGCTCGAGCGTTCGCCGCCGGGCCGACATCGGCTTACCGCGGCACGAAGGAATTGCTGGCGCACTCGGAGAACCGGACTCTAGCCGAGCAATTGGAGGCAGAGGCCGTGTCGATCTCCGCGGCGGCGGTAGGACCGACAGGCCGCGAGGGTGTCGATGCGTTCGTCGAGAAGCGCCGACCTGATTTTTCCTGACTCGCGCACGGTCAGGGAAGCCGCCAGTCGATAGGCTCGTATCCGCCGGCGATCAGTAGCTCATTGGTGCGACTGAAGGGCCTGGTGTCGAAGAATCCTCGCGACGCCGACAAGGGTGACGGATGCACGGACTCGATGATGGGAGTCCGTCCAAGCATGGGTTTGAGTGTTGCCGCGTCGCGACCCCACAAGATGGCGACGAGTCCCGACGGCGTGTCTGCTTCCTCGCGCGCTACGAGAGCTCGAATCGCCTGCTCGGTCACCGTTTCCCACCCTTTTTTGCGGTGCGACGCGGCGACCCCTGGTTGGACGGTGAGGACTCTGTTGAGGAGGAGAACCCCTTGGTCTGCCCATGGGGTCAGGTCTCCGTTCGATGGCGTCGGAAATCCGAGATCGCTCGAATATTCCTTGAAGATGTTGGCCAGGCTCCGCGGGACCGGGCGAACGTCGGGAGCAACCGAAAAACTAAGTCCGACAGCGTGGCCGGGTGTCGGGTAAGGATCCTGGCCGACGACGAGAACACGAACATGCGCGAAAGGCCGTGTGAAAGCGCGCAGTACATTCTCACCGGAGGGTAAATAGGTGTGGCCTTCGGCGATTTCGTTTCGAAGGAAGTCCCCCATTGCCGCGATCCGGTCCTCCACCGGCGCAAGTGCTGTGGCCCAACCGCTTTCGATGATTTCGGCGAGTGGCTTACCGTTCATACGTCCAACCGCCGAAGCGAGTCACGGTAGTAGGTGGCATTCGCTGCATACATTTTCACGTTGATGTCGAGGTGCCCGAGCGGAACCTCGTATCCCTCGCGGACTTTCGCGGGTACCCCCAGCGCCATACGTCGCTCTGGAACTGCGAACTCGAAAGGAACCACCGCGCCGGCGCCGACGATCGAACCGGCACCGATCGTCGAGCCGTTGAGGACCACCGAACCGGAAGCGATCAGGCAATCGTCACCGATGACTGCGCCCTCCACGTGAGCGTTGTGGCCGAGGACGCAGTTCGATCCGATGACCGTCGGGTGGATCGGCGTGCAGTGCACGACCGTTCCATCCTGCACATTGGTATATGCGCCGACCGAAATCGTTCCGTAGTCACCGCGAAGGACAGCTCCCGGCCAGAGAGACGAGCCTGCGGCCAGTGTCACTGCTCCGATGACCACGGCGTCAGGATGGACGTAAGCGTCGGGGTGTATCTGCGGTTCACGGTCGCCGAGCGCGTAGATTGCCATGTCCTGCAACTTACATGTCCAAAAACTCGGCCGACCCGGGTAAAGCCGCGGACGGTGGCGGAGTCGGCCTCGACTGTCAGGTCGAGAAACTCGACCACCCGTTCCCGCCCGAGAACTTCCGTCCGTCGACAGTGACCCCGGCACCCTCGCGAACCCAGCCGATCCGAGTCCACCCGTCGGGGAGCGACGCATCCGCCGGGAAGGTGCCTGCGAACGAGTGATCCTCTCCACCGGTGAGAACCCAGTCGAGCGCGGACGAACCGAGATCGTGTGCGGCGTCGACAATCTCCTCGTCCAGTGTGATCGATTCGCTGTGGAGATCGATGGCGACCGAAGATGCCTGGGCGATATGGCCGAGATCGGCGATCAACCCATCGGACACATCCGTCAAAGATGTCGCACCATTGACTGCGGCGTAGATCCCCTGAAGATAGTCCGGTTGCGGAGCGCGATGAAATTCCACGAGGCTGCGATGCCGTGCCGATCCCGCGAGAAGCACAGCGAGACCGCCTGCCGACCACCCCAACCGTCCAGCAACGGCAACGACGTCGCCCGGTTCCGCCCCGGACCGCAGGATCGGAGATCTGCCTTCGAGGTCACCGAGCGCCGTGATCGAAATCACCAAGCTGTCACTCTGCACCAGGTCACCACCGACGATTCCGGCGCCTGCCCGGCTCGCCTCCCGCCACAGCCCTTCGTTCACGCCATCGGTGACGAGAAGGGACGTGTCGGCCGGACACCCCAGCGCAACGAGAAATCCGGTGCACCGCGCTCCCATTGCAGCGATGTCCGCACCGTTCTGTGCGATTGCCTTCCGGCCGATATCGACCGGGCTGGACCAGTCCAGACGAAAGTGCCTGCCCTGCACCAACATGTCCGTGGTCACGACGACCCTGCCGTCCGGTGCGGCGACGACGGCAGCGTCGTCACCCGGACCCAGGATCGAGTCGGCGGTCTGAACGCGCTCGCGAGTGGCGCGGTCGATAACCGCGAATTCACCGATCTCCGCAACGGTTCGCTGCCGGACTTCGACACGATCTTCGTCGTCGATGATCTTCCTCCTACGAATCGCGCGCGAGAAACCACCGCGACACTACCTGGGTGTCACGGTCGAGGATTTCGGAAGGGGCCGGTCATGGTGCAAGCATTCGTATCGGTACAGACCGAAGTCGGTCGAAACTCGGCGACATCGTCGGCCGCGTTCAGAAGGTCGATGCGATCACCCGTACGCTGACCTGTCGAATGACCGACAACGACTCCTGATGACACCGAGGACGATGAATACCGACGATCGCGCCCCCGAACCCACCCCCGAGCCCGAGCCCAACAAGCGCCATCCCGCCGTTATCGCGACGGCGATCGCACTTCCCGTTGCCCTGCTGGTCGGGTTCATCGTGGCTGCGGTATCGATATCCGGAACCTCGACGCGGGCACCCGAGGCCCTTGGTCCGGTCGACGCTCCTGCTGCAGACAGTGCCGACTGCAGCGCACTCGTCGATGCATTACCAGCATCACTCGGCGACTACGCGAGCGTCGAGCTGGCCGATCCGGCACCGCTCGCGACCCGAGCGTGGGCGCTCGACGACGACACATCCGAGCCCGTGGTCTTGCGGTGCGGCCTGAACCGTCCCGACGGATTCGATGTCGCAGCGCCTTTACAAGTGATCAACGGTGTTCAGTGGTTCGAAGTCTCCGGTGCCGACTCGGGCATCGAGGCGAGCACGTGGTTCGCAGTAGATCGCCCGGTGTACGTGGCGCTGACCGTGCCGAACGGGTCCGGACCCACGCCGCTGCAAGATGCCTCGACTGCGATTTCGGACTCACTCGCGCAGACGCCTCTCGATCCGGCCCCACTCCGTTAGGTAGCCCGTTAGGTAGCCGTTTTATCTCAACCCGGTTCCGCGCGCGAGTGCGGTCTGGATGAGGGTGTCGATCAGCGTTCCGTAATCGACGCCGGTCGCATTCCACATCTTCGGGAACATCGAGATCGAGGTGAATCCCGGCATCGTGTTGATCTCGTTGATCACCGGTCCGTCGTCTGTGACGAAGAAGTCGACGCGTGCCAGACCCTGGCAGTCCAAGGCACGGAATGCCTCGACCGCTGCAGCCCGGATGGATGCGCTGATGTCCTCGGTCAATAGTGCCGGAACGTCGAATTCACACACGTTGTCGAGGTACTTGCTGTCGAAGTCGTAGAACGTGTGATCGTCGGCTTCCGCGTCGGGCATTTTGATCTCCGCCACGACGCTCGCTCGGATAGATCCATCCGGAAACTCGAGGACTCCGCACTCGACTTCGCGTCCGTGAATTGCGGCCTCCACGATCACCTTCGGATCGTGTCGGCGAGCCTCGGCCACCGCAGCCGGAAGCTGTTCCCATGCGACGATTCTCGTGATGCCGATCGACGATCCCCCACGCGCCGGCTTGACGAACGCAGGCAGGCCCAGCGACTCCTGTTCGTCGGCTGTCAGTGCGTCGGTACCTCGCCTGAGCACGATCTGCTTGCCGACCGGCAGCCCCTCCGCTGCCAGTAGCTTCTTGGTGAACTCCTTGTCCATGCCTGCGGCGCTGGCGAACACTCCAGGCCCGACGTAGGGAATGGTGGCGAGTTCGAGGAGGCCCTGTAGCGTGCCGTCCTCGCCGTACGGGCCGTGCAGAATGGGAAACACGACGTCCACCGACGCCAAGATCTTTCCCGCATCCTCTTCACCCAGTCCGATGATGGCGCCGCGCCGGGTGGGGTCTGCAGTCAACGCCAGAGCCGTACCGTTCTTGTCCACCGACGGCAGAGACCGTCCGTGGATGGCAAGTTCGTCGACGTCGGTGGCACCGAGAACCCATGCACCATCGGTGGTGATACCGATGGGAATCACGTCGTATCGTTCACGGTCGATATTGTCGAGCACGCTACCTGCGGATACGCAGGAAACGGCGTGCTCGTTGCTCCGACCACCGAAGATCAGGGCGACTCTGGTACGAGGATTGCTCACGGCGAAACCGTACCGTCACCCCGAAGAGGGGCCTCGACGTGGCCCGTCGACTCTACTCGGGCTTGATCCGACGGCCGAGCAGATGATCCACTGCATCAGGGACCGACAGTCCGCTGTGACACACGCGGTGCACCGCGTCGGTCAACGGCATCTCGACGTCGTAACTCTCTGCCAGAGCCCGCACCGAGGTGCAGGACTTGACACCTTCGGCGACCTGACCGTGTGCTGCCGCCTGGGCGCTCTCCATCGACCCACCGACGCCCAGCCGTTCGCCGAAGGATCGATTTCGTGACAGCGACGACGAACAGGTCGCCACCAGATCACCGACGCCTGCCAAGCCTGCAAGGGTGGCGGGTTTCGCCCCGAGCGCCGAGCCGAGCCTGATGATCTCGGCGAGACCGCGAGTCATGATCGAGGCGAGCGTGTTTTCGCCGTACCCGACTCCGCTGGCCATGCCGCACGCCAATGCGATCACATTCTTGCACGCACCACCGATTTCGACCCCGATGACATCCGAATTAGTGTATGGCCTGAAATATCCAGTTGCACAAGATTTTTGAACTTCCAGTGCACGTCTGGAGTCCGAGCATGCAATAACGGTGGCGGCCGGTTGCCCCTCGGCAATCGGTCGAGCGAGATTCGGGCCGGACAACGCTGCGATTCGACTCGGATCGGCTCCGGTCACCTGACTGATGACCTGACTCATGCGTAGCAACGTCCCGGTCTCGATCCCCTTGGCGAGGCTGAGCAAAGTCGCGTCGGCTGGAATCGAGTCGGTCCACACGGCGAGGTTGTCCCGAAGCGACTGCGACGGTACGGCGAGAACGACGATGTCCGCACCGTCGAGTGCACGGCCTGGATCACTCGTCGCCGAGATCGAGGATGGCAGTGTGATTCCCGCCAGATAGTTCGAGTTCTCGTGATTATCGTTGATCGACTCGGCCAACTCCGGACGTCTGGCCCACATCGTGACGTCGGTGCCTGCGTCCGCGAGCACTTTCGCGAATGCGGTTCCCCATGATCCAGAACCGAGTACCGCTGCTTTGGTCATCGAACGCCACCTTCTTTGATCGCCAAGAAATCATGTGGACCACGCCGGACCACAGTATCTGTCCGGGGCGTTGCCGAGGCCGAACTCCACTGATACTCGAGTCGCTGACAGAATGGACCGTCATGGGAAGAGCGCACGTGGTGATTGCCGTCAGGGACCTGGTTACCGCCAAGTCCCGGTTGGCCGACTCGTTCACCGCTGCCGATCGTGCACGGCTCGTCGTGGCGATGCTTCGCGATACGGTCGAGGCCGCTCGGGCCGTCGACTCGGTTGTAGGGATCACGGTGGTCACTCCGGATCCCGCGGTTGCAGAGGTTGCCGAAAGCATAGGTGCGCGCGTTGCGCGGGAACCGTCGAGCAATCCGTCCGAGGACTCCTCCACACGGCTCAACTTCGCGTTTTCCACTGCTGCGTCGACACTCCGAGCACAGGATGGACTCGACATCGTCGCACTCCAAGCCGATCTGCCCGCCCTGCGCAGCGAGGAATTGGCGCAGGCGTATGCGCGTGCTCGACCGAATGGCCGCTCCATAGTCAGCGACCATCATGGGACCGGCACAGCGGCGTTGATCCTGAAGGGCACTTCAGGTCGTTTCGACCCATTGTTCGGCCCGGCATCGGCACAACGTCATCAAGATTCCGGCGCGCTCGACCTCGACGGTCACTGGCCAGGACTGCGTCTGGACGTCGATACGATCACCGATGTTCGGCTTGCTTTCGAACTCGGTGTGGGTCGCGCCACGACGGAAGTGCTGCACTCGCTCGGCTGGTGACGTATCGCCGACGAAGTTGACCCGGACAATTCACCGATCCGAGTTTCACAGTCCACCCGAATGGGGGATGATCGGACGGTGAGCAACAGTGAAGGACCAGCCGCCGCCGCCGGATCGTCAGAGTCCGACGGCAGCACCGACACAGTGCAGTCGAGTGCACCGCCGACGAACCCGACGCCAGGAAATCCCACATCGCTTCCCGCGACTACTGCACTCGATTCTCTGGACGCCGCGGACGCACTGCCCGAGAACCGGTACCTGAACCGGGAATTGAGCTGGCTCGACTTCAACTCCCGCGTCCTGGCGCTCGCGGAGGATTCATCTCTCCCACTCCTGGAGCGGGCCAAGTTCCTCGCCATCTTCGCATCCAATTTGGACGAGTTCTACATGGTGCGAGTGGCAGGGCTGAAGCGCCGCGACGAGACAGGGTTGTCGGTCCGCTCCGCGGACGGTCTCACACCGCGCGAACAATTGGCTCTGATCGGTGAGCGCACTCAACAGCTCGCACACCGTCATGCTCGCGTCCTCCTCGACGCCATACTCCCCGAACTGACTTCCGAGGGCATTGCGATCATCCGCTGGTCCGATCTCGATGCGGATGAGAGGGAACGTCTGTCCGGTTACTTCCACGAACAAGTGTTTCCGGTTCTCACCCCGCTCGCCGTCGACCCGGCTCACCCGTTCCCCTACATCAGCGGATTGAGCCTCAATCTTGCTGTCACAGTGAAGGATTACGCCACCTCGGGTGAGCACTTCGCACGCGTCAAGGTACCGGACAATGTCGATCGTTTCGTCCGAGTCAAACGCGGCGACGGCAGCCATCGCATCGATGCGTTTCTGTCGATGGAGGAAGTGATCTCCGCGCATCTCGATGTGCTCTTCCCCGGCATGGACGTGGTGGAAAGCCATGCCTTCCGCATCACTCGCAATGCCGACTTCGAGGTGGAGGAAGATCGCGACGAGGATCTTCTCCAAGCACTGGAGCGCGAACTCGCGCGTCGCAGATTCGGCTCTCCGGTTCGACTCGAGATCGCGGACGACATGACCGAGCACATGCTCGAGTTGCTGCTGCGCGAGTTGGACGTCGACCCCGGTGACGTGATCCAGGTTCCAGGGTTGCTGGACCTTTCGTGCCTGTGGCAGGTGTACGGCGTGGACCGGCCGAACCTCAAGGATGCACCGTTCGTCCCTGCAACGCATCCGGCGTTCGGGGAACGTGAAACACCCAAGAGCGTCTTCTCCACCCTTCGCGACGGGGACGTACTGGTACATCACCCTTACGATTCTTTCTCCACCAGCGTCCAGCGCTTCATCGAGCAAGCTGCGGCCGACCCCCAGGTTCTGGCCATCAAGCAGACTCTGTATCGAACATCCGGCGACTCCCCCATCGTCAACGCTCTCGTCGATGCCGCAGGCGCAGGCAAGCAGGTGGTGGCACTCGTGGAGATCAAGGCGCGATTCGACGAACAAGCCAACATCGAATGGGCGCGCAAGCTCGAAAAGGCAGGGGTTCATGTCGTATATGGACTCGTAGGACTGAAAACGCATTGCAAGACATGCTTGGTGGTTCGCCGCGAAGGCTCTGTGATCAGACGGTACTGCCACATCGGAACCGGCAATTACAACCCGAAGACCGCTCGAATCTACGAGGACGTGGGCTTGTTGACCTCCTCGCCCGAGATCGGCGCCGACCTCACGGATCTGTTCAACTCTTTGACGGGGTACTCGCGAAAGACCAGCTATCGCAACCTCCTCGTAGCTCCCTACGGGGTGCGCAGGGGCATCGTGGAACGTATCGAAGGCGAAATCGAACGCAAGCTGGCAGGCGGCGAGGCTGGAATTCGACTCAAGGCCAACGCCCTCGTCGACGAGCAAGTCATCGATGCGCTCTACCGCGCATCAGCGGCGGGTGTCTCGGTTCAGGTTGTCGTACGCGGAATCTGCGCACTGAAGCCGGGCGTACCCGGTCTGAGTGAGAACATCGAAGTACGGTCCATTCTCGGTCGATTCCTCGAGCACTCGCGCGTACTCAATTTTCGGGGTGCCGATGAGTTCTGGATCGGAAGCGCAGACATGATGCACCGAAATCTCGACCGTCGCGTCGAAGTCATGGCGCAGGTGAAGGATCCACGTCTCACTCATCAGCTGGACGAAATTTTCGAGTCTGCCCTCGATCCGACGACTCGATGCTGGGAACTGCGAGCGGACGGCGGCTGGGCAGCATCCCCCGCCCAAGGCGAGAAGGTCCGTGAACACCAACAGGAATTGATGCGTAGTCGTCGAAACCAGGCTTCGTAATGGCAAGCCGCAGCACGCCACTGCCTGCCAACATCTTTGCCGCCGGGGCGGTTCTATGGCAGAAACCTCAGGGGGTCAACGGGGAGCTCAACGTCGCACTGGTTCACCGGCCGAAGTACGACGACTGGTCTTTTCCGAAAGGAAAGATCGACCCAGGAGAGACTGCGGTGGTGGCGGCCGTCCGAGAAGTCGAGGAGGAGACCGGGTTCGCCGCACGCTTGGGTCGATACCTGTCCAAGGTCACGTATCCCGTTCCTGGGCATAGACGGATAAAAAAGGTCGACTACTGGGCGGCCGAAGCCTACGACGGCAAGTTCGAACCGAACGACGAAGTCGACGAACTCCGCTGGGTCTCACCGACCGAGGCATCGGAGGAGTTGTCGTACCCGATGGATCGGAAGATTCTCCGTAGATTTCTCGAGAAACCGCCCGATACCGACACCGTCCTTCTCGTCAGACATGGGCGCGCCGGGCGACGGTCGCGATACAAGGGCGACGACACGTTGCGGCCGCTGGACACGGTCGGACAATCTCAGGCCGACGCGCTGGTCGCTCAGCTCTTGGCCTTCGGAGCCGACAGCGTCCACTCCGCCGACAGGCGCCGTTGTGTTCAAACAGTGCAACCTTTGGCCGATCGGCTCGGCGAAGAGATCACCCTGGAGCCGCTGCTCTCCGAGGAGGGCTACTGGGAAGATCCTGCGGGTGCGCGCGACCGTGCACGGGTGATCGCGTCGACGGGTGGTGTCCGAGCGGTGTGCAGCCAGGGGAAAGTCATCCCGGATCTGTTGCAGTCGTGGGCCGATGCCGACGGCGTGAAACTCCCGCCGAACCGAAACCGCAAGGGCAGCGTCTGGGTACTCTCGCTCCACGATGGTCGTTTGATCGCCGCAGACCACCTTGCCAGTCCATTGCCGGCGATTCCGGCCGAGGACTGAACCGGTAAAATCTTCACACACAAAAACAGGGCCCCAGCAGAAGCTGCCTGGGGCCCTGTGTGTTCGCTCGTCGACTACTGAATCGAAACCTACTTGCGGGCTGCGCGCTTTGCCGGGGCCTTCTTTGCCGCCGTCTTCTTCGCTGCAGTCTTGGCCGGAGCCTTCTTCGCTGCAGCGGTGGTCGTGGCCTTCTTCGCTGCAGTCTTGGCCGGAGCCTTCTTCGCTGCAGCAGTGGTCGTGGCCTTCTTGGCCGGCGCCTTCGCTGGAGCCTTCTTCGCCACTGTCTTACGTGCCGCCGTCTTGGCGGGAGCTGCCTTCTTCGCAACGGTCTTGGCCGGCGCTGTCTTCTTTGCGACGGTCTTGACCGGTGCAGCCTTCTTGGCCGCGGCTGTGGTCTTGCGTGCCGTGGTCTTGACTGCCGTGGTCTTGACTGCGGCCTTCTTGGCGGCCGTCTTCTTCGCTGCGGCAGTCTTCTTGGCCGGCGCCGAAGCGGATCCACGCTTTACTGCGGGCCCGGTTGCGGGAAGCTTCTGTCCGCCGGCGATCACTGCCTTGAACTGAGCGCCCGGACGGAATGCGGGGACATTGGTCGGCTTGACGCGAACCGTCTCGCCGGTGCGCGGGTTGCGGGCGACACGCGCCGCACGACGACGCTGCTCGAAGACGCCGAAACCAGTGATGGTTACGCTCTCGCCGCGATGGACCGCACGCACGATGGTGTCGACGATGTTCTCGACAGCCTCTGTGGCGCTCCGCCTATCCGACCCCAACTTCTCGGTCAGGGCGTCAATCAGCTCTGCCTTGTTCATGGAATTCCTCCGCAATATTGTGGTCCATCGTCGGACCGACTACTACAACGGTAAACCCCAAGTCGTCAAGAGTCTATGCGCCACGCCATTTCTCATCAGGTGTCGCGCAATGTGACAGGGCCACAAAGCGTGTCGGAGCCTTCCCTCGTCACCCGTCGAAAGGTTCCTCGATACGTGCTGGAAGCGTCGCAGGTTTCCATGAAGGCCTTGACTTTTCGTACTCGGAGATAGCCTCGACCTGGCGTAATGTCAGTCCGATGTCGTCCAGACCTTCCAGCAGGCGCCATCTCGTGTAGTCGTCAATGGCAAAGCGCACCACCAGTGTTCCGGCCGTTATGGTCTTCGATTCGAGATCGACAAGAATTTCCAGACCGGGCTGTTCCTCGAGGACTTTCCAGATCAATTCGACGTCGCTCTGCTCGACTTCTGCCGCGAGAAGCCCCGCCTTTCCAGCGTTCCCACGAAAGATGTCGGCGAAGCGAGATGCGATCACGACCCGAAATCCGAAGTCCGATAGCGCCCACACTGCATGCTCGCGGGAAGATCCGGTTCCGAAGTCGGGGCCGGCAACCAGGACCGAGCCTCGGTCGTAGGGACTCACATTGAGAATGAATTCCGGGTCGTTACGCCATGCGGCGAAGAGTCCGTCCTCGAAACCGGTGCGCGTCACCCGCTTCAGGTACTCCGCAGGAATGATTTGGTCGGTGTCGACATTCGAACGGCGCAGTGGCACGCCGATTCCTTGGTGGCGGATAAAGGCTTCCATCGAAAAAATCTCCTACGTTTGACGAACGATCAGGCGGCTTGGGTAAAGGAACTAATCAAGATCGGCCGGGGACGACAGCGTTCCCCTGACTGCGGTGGCAGCCGCGACCAATGGCGAGACAAGGTGCGTACGGCTGCCTTTGCCCTGCCGACCCTCGAAATTTCGATTGGATGTCGACGCCGATCGCTCCCCTACGGCCAATCGATCGGGGTTCATTCCCAGGCACATCGAGCATCCGGCTTGGCGCCACTCGGCTCCTGCGGCAGTGAAGATGTCGCCGAGACCTTCTTTTTCGGCTTGGGCGCGAACCCGCATCGATCCGGGTACCACGAGCATGCGCACTCCCTTTGCCACCGTCCGTCCTTCCAGGACTCCCGCGACGGCACGCAGATCTTCGATGCGTCCGTTCGTGCATGAACCGACGAACACTGTGTCGATCGACACCTCTCGAAGTGGCGTCCCCGCTTCGAGACCCATGTACGCCAACGCCTTCTCGGCCGAGAACTTCTCTCCCTCGTCGGTCATGTCGGCCGGGTTAGGCACCCGATCCGCCAGTGGCGCACCCTGACCGGGGTTCGTGCCCCACGTGACGAACGGAGTGAGACTGGAAGCATCGATGTGGACTTCGTTGTCGAAGACGGCGTCCGCGTCCGTAGCGAGTTCCTTCCACGCCGAAACAGCGGCGTCCCAGTCGCTTCCCTGCGGGGCATGTGGCCGGCCCTTGATGTACTCGTAGGTGATCTCGTCGGGTGCGATCATCCCGGCACGCGCACCTGCCTCGATCGACATGTTGCAGATGGTCATTCGAGCTTCCATCGAAAGCTTGCGAATGGCTTCGCCACGGTATTCGAGTATGTATCCCTGCCCGCCACCCGTTCCGATCTTGGCGATGACGGCCAGAATCAAATCCTTGCTCGTCACCCCGGGCGCCAATTCTCCGTCCACGGTTATGGCCATCGTCTTGAACGGCCGCAGCGACAGAGTCTGCGTCGCCATCACATGCTCGACCTCGCTGGTTCCGATTCCCATCGCGATCGCCCCGAATGCACCGTGGGTGGAGGTGTGACTGTCTCCGCAGACAACTGTCATACCCGGCTGCGTCAGACCGAGTTGAGGTCCGATGATGTGCACGATTCCTTGATCGAGATCGCCCATGGGGTACAGGCGAACTCCGAATTCTTCGCAATTCCTCCGAAGAGTGTCGACCTGGGTACGCGAGACGAGATCCGCGATCGGCGCAAAGATATCGGCCGTCGGGACGTTGTGGTCCTCGGTTGCGATGGTGAGATCCGGCCGACGCAGCGGGCGGTCGGCCAGTCGGAGACCGTCGAACGCTTGCGGACTCGTCACTTCGTGAACGAGGTGGAGATCGATGAAGATGAGATCGGGCTCCCGCGAGCCCCCTTCACCGCCGCCTCGAACGACGACGTGCTGATCCCATACCTTCTCTGCCAGAGTGCGTGCTGTGCCGGCCATCATTGCCACCAACCTTTTCCTGATGTGTGTCGCGCCGGTGGACTACGGGCTGGCCCACGTCGCGCTATCCCACCGACATTACGTATCTCCCGCCGTGGGCGGGCACATTCCGAAATGTGCATTCCCACGATGCGAGACGCTAGTATCGGTCTATGAGACAGCATAGCGGCATCGGTGTTCTGGACAAAGCGATGGGGGTTCTCCATGCGGTTGCCGCGGAACCGTGCACGCTGAGTGATCTCTGCATAAAAACCGGGCTCCCTCGCGCCACCGCACATCGCCTGGCCGTCGGCCTCGAAGTCCACAGGCTCGTTGCGCGCGACGCGCACGGGCTCTTCCGGCCCGGGCCGGGCCTGGCCGAACTCGCGGCCAGTGCCACCGACACCTTGCTCGACGCAGCAGCATCCGTCCTGCCGCGCCTGCGCGAAATCACCGGCGAAAGCGTGCAGATCTACCGGCGCGACGGCACCGTACGGGTCTGCGTCGCCTCGATGGAGCCGCCGACGGGTCTGCGCGACACAGTTCTCGTCGGCGCCCGCCTTCCCATGTCAGCAGGCTCGGGGGCCAAAGTTCTGCTCGCTTGGGCCGATCCGCAGACACAACGCATCGTTCTGCCGGATGCAGAATTCGGGGAGCGTGTGCTGATCGAAGTCCGCAGGCGGGGTTGGGCCCAGAGCGCCGGGGAACGGGAGCCAGGAGTCGCCAGCGTCGCAGCCCCGGTTCGGGATTCGGCAGGAAATGTCATCGCCGCTATATCGGTCTCAGGACCCATCGACCGAATCGGCCGTAGACCCGGTGCGCGTTGGGCCGCAGATCTGCTCGCTGCCGCCGAGGCGATACACAAACGGCTCTGACACGAACAGATTCGGAATCTACGATCCTCGATGCCCCGTTCTCTGATAAGCAATGAGCGTGGGAACTAATCAGCGCGCGCAGATAACAATGACCGACGTCGACATCGCGACCTTCATCGAGAGAAGCCGAGTTGCAACTCTCGCAACTATCGGAGCCGATGGACAGCCTCACCTCGTAGCAATGTGGTACGGCGTCATCGACGGCGAGGTGTGGTTCGAGACCAAGGCGAAGTCTCAGAAGGCCGTCAACATTCGTCGTGACTCACGGATCACGGTGCTCGTCGAGGACGGCAACACCTATGACACTCTCCGCGGCATCGCCATCGAGGGGAGAGCGGAGATACTCGACGACCCCGAGTCGATCTCTGCAGTCGGCATAAGTGTGTGGGAACGGTACACCGGGCCGTATTCGGAACAAGTGGCTCCGATGGTGCAGCAGATGATGAAGAAGCGCATTGCAGTCAAGGTCGTCGTCGACCGCACACGCTCCTGGGATCACCGCAAGCTCGGCCTGCCCGCCATTCCACTGGGCGGATCCACAGCCCAATACCTGTAGCAGGGGCAAAGGGGTCAATCTCCGCTCTCATTCTGCGGTACCTTTTTCTCGTCACCGACGTGCGAGGAGCGATCATGACAGAACCCAGCAAAGAAGATACGAAGAAGAAGTTTCGCGAGGCCCTGGAAAAGAAGAATCACAAGTCGGCTACCACGGTCGAGCACAAGGATGGTGGGCCGAAGGTGAACAACGCCCACGGGCCCGCAGATCATCAGCGGATGTTCCGACGCAAGAGCATCTAGATTCGTAGACGCGGACCCGCTTGCACAGAACGAAAACACCCTCTCACCGAACCGGTGAGAGGGTGTTTTTCTTCGTTGTAGCCCCGACGGGATTCGAACCCGCGCTACCGCCTTGAGAGGGCGGCGTCCTAGGCCGCTAGACGACGGGGCCAGGAACTTCTTCGAACGCAACCAAACTTCGGTCACAATCACACTCAACTGTGTACAACCAGATGAAAGCTTAGCCAGCTTAACCGGCTGACGTTCGGCAACAAAATCACCGCCGAACGCTTGCTGGGGTACCAGGACTCGAACCTAGAATGGCGGTACCAGAAACCGCTGTGTTGCCAATTACACCATACCCCAATGACCTTCGACGACGTCCACACAACCAACATGCGCACTGCGTTCTGGGCCGGGATAGAGACTATCAAAGGACACCCGGGTTTCTCCAAATCGGCTGGTCAGAGTCCCGAACTACGCACTACAGCGACCTTTGGACCCGCGAAGACGACCTCGAAGGTCCTAGCGGACACTCGATCTTGTGATCAGCGCCGGTGGATGCGAGTGAAAGTTGTCGTAGTGCCGACGGGCACCGTTCATCACCTCTTCCCCACCGACGACGACGGATGCCTGTCCGGGCAGCGAGAAGAGTGCACCAATCTTGCTGAGGCCGTGTACCGAATCGAGTCCGCTGATCGCCCCAGGTGGATTTGGGAGTCCACTGCGCGCACCTATGGCCCGTTGCTGGAGGCAGGGATACGCGTCGACCGCTGTCACGATCTTTCCCTCGCGGAAGGAATCCTCGCCGTCCGCCGCGGTGAGGTCGCCCCACTCACGACCACACCAGCAGACGACAGACCGGGGTTGTTCGACGCATACGCTTATCCGAGCTCCGAATCGATCCTCGAATTGCATCGTCGACACGTAGCCGAGAGCGCGGCATCGTCCGGCCTCCGCCTTCTGTTCGCTGCAGAATCCGCCGGAGCACTCGCCGCTGCGGAGATGAGCCACGCCGGATTGCCATTTTCTGCCGACGCGCACCACCGGTACCTCGAGGAGATGCTCGGTCGGCGCCCTCGCGACGGAGACTTGCCGCCCTCGATCATCGAGCTCGAATCCGAGATCAGCGCGGTGTTCGGCCGCAGAGTCAATCCGAGTTCACACCTGGACGTCATCGCCGCTTTTGCCCGGGACGACATAGAACTGACCTCGACGCGTGCCCACGTTCTCAGCGCCGTCGATCATCCGGCAGTTCCGCTGCTGCTCCGTCACCGGGATCTGTCGAAGTTGTTCAGTACCAACGGATGGGCATGGTCGCAGGCATGGGTTCGGCAGGACCGATTTCGCCCCGTCTATGTGCCCGGTGCGGTGGTGTCCGGTCGCTGGGCCAGTCGCGGCGGTGGCGGACTTCAAATCCCGAAGCCCCTGCGTAGCAGCGTAATAGCGGAGCCCGGCCACGCTTTCGTCATCGCCGACGCCGGGCAGCTCGAGCCACGAATATTGGCTGCGATGTCGGCCGACCCCGCCATGACCGAGGCTGCCGGTACCGAAGATCTGTATGCCCCCGTCGCACAGGCGGCCTTCGGCGGCGACCGAAACAAAGCGAAAGTTGCAATCCTCGGGGTCTTGTACGGCGCCACCTCCGGTGAGTCTCGGTCGCTTCTGACCTTGCTACGCCGCAGGTTCCCCGAAGCCGTCGAGTACGTCGAGCGTGCCGCTCGGAGCGGTGAACGCGGGGAGGTCGTCCATTCATGGCTCGGGCGCGCGTGTCCGCAGCCCTCAGCCGAGTGGTGGGCGCACGGTGACGCACATGCGCGTGGACGTTTCACCCGAAACTTTCTCGTGCAGGCAACCGCATCGGAATGGGCAGTATGCCTGTTGGCCGAGTTGCGAAAGAGGCTGGCCGCCGAACCGGGGTCCGGCGAACTCGTCTTCTTTCAACACGACGAGGTAGTCGTTCACAGTCGCAATTGTGTGAGCGCTCGCCGGCACATCGAAGACGCCGCGCTCAGTGCCACACGGCTTCTCTTCGGCGACACGGCAGTTCGATTTCCGATGGACGTCGCGGTCAGAGCTTGCTACGCCGATCCGGAGGGCTGAGATTCTTCCTCGGATCCATGCCCGTCGAAAGTTACCTCGATCTCCTCGAACCCCTTGCTGCGTTGTGCTTCGGCTTGCCCGGTATAAGTGAGACGGTCACCCTCGGTGAGGATCACATCGTCGGTGAACGGCGTCAGCAGTGAACGGGGGTAGAGCTTTTCCACCCGAACCACATCGATCTCGACGGCGAAGACGATGAGGACCGAAGCGATGTACATGAACGCCAGAAGTCCGATCACTACCGCGAATACCCCGTTGGTGATCGACGCTCGGCCGACGACATATTTGATGTACACACCGCCGAACGTCTGCAGAATCTGCCAGAGGACCCCGGCAACGATCGCCCCCGGAAGTACGTTGGAGATCGACAAGTCGCGGGCCGTCGCCAGCCGGAAAGCGACGGTGAAAACGATGATGTTGAGAAGAATGGACGCAATCAGCACCACACTGCCGTTGATGCTTCCGAAGACACCGGCAGAACTGGCAACGTTGACGGCAGTGATGGCCAGGACGGCGACCCCAACCGTGCTGAGTAGCGCAAGCCCGCGCACTCGTGAACGAATCGGGTTCGGGCGAAGGTTCTTCGGTACTGCCCACGCAACATTCATCGCATTCTGAACGGCTACGGCCACCCCGAGCCCGCCGTAGAGCGAACCCAGGACACCGATGATCAGACCGAGATTTCCGCCGCCGATCTTGTCCGGTTCACCAACCTCGTCACCGATGATTGGAATCTGACTCAGTGCTGAATCCAGGATCTGTTGCTGCAACCGCGGATCACCGGCCAACACGATTCCCAGGATCGTCGATCCGAGCAACAGCAACGGAAAGAGCGACAGAAACGCGTAGTAGGCGATCAGAGCAGCGAGATAGCCGCCCTGATCGTCCACGAACTTGTAGATCACCGCCAGCGGAAAGCCTAGGACCGGGTGGCGACGCTGGACTCGGTCCACTCGTGCGGCGATAGGCACCCGGTTACCGCGCCGATCAGCCGATGGAGGCGCGCGCAGCGCCGAGTCGCGCGAGCGTCTTCTCGCGCCCGAGGAGTTCCATCGACTCGTACAGTGGCGGAGAGATGTGTGATCCGGTCACCGCAACGCGGACCGGTGCAAAAGCCTTGCGCGGCTTCAGTTCCAAACCGTCGATCAGGGCCACTTTGAGGGTCGCCTCCAGATCGGCTGTGCACCAGGAAGACAACTCGGTCAATGCTGTGATCGTCGCGTCGAGAACGGGTCCGGCATCGGCAGTCAGATTCTTCGCCGCTGCCGCTGGGTCTATGCCGAAGTCGCTGTCGGCGACGTAGAGGAACTTCAGCAGTCCCCAGGCGTCCGACAACACCACGATGCGTGTCTGCACGAGATCGGCGGCCACGGCAAACTGCTCCTCGTCGACCTGCTCGGGCAGATGCCCCTGCTCGGTCAGGAACGTACGCAGTCGCGAAGCGAAATCCGCAGGCTCGAGCAGCCGAATGTGCTCGGCATTGATGGCATCGGCCTTCTTCTGGTCGAATCGAGCCGGGTTGGAGTTCACGGTGGAGATGTCGAACGCCGCCACCATCTCGTCGAGCGAGAAGACGTCATGGTCGTCGGAGATGCCCCAGCCGAGAAGCGCCAAATAGTTCAGCAGTCCCTCGGGCACGAATCCGCGGTCACGGTGGATGAAGAGATTGGATTCGGGATCGCGCTTGGACAGCTTCTTGTTTCCCTCACCCATCACGAACGGCAGGTGGCCGAATTCTGGTGTGCTGTCCGCGACGCCGATCCGGATGAGCGCCTCGTACAACGCCAACTGACGCGGGGTCGAGGACAGCAGGTCCTCTCCGCGAAGCACGTGCGTGATCTTCATCAGCGCGTCGTCCACCGGATTCACCAACGTGTACAACGGAATCCCGTTACCTCGGGTGAGTGCGAAGTCCGGCACCGTGCCGGCTTTGAACGTCGTCTCCCCACGGACGAGGTCCGTCCACGACAGATCGTGATCGGGCATACGCAACCGAACGACGGGGCTGCGGCCTTCGTCGAGAAACTTCTGTCGCTGCTCGTCGGTCAGATCCCGATCGAAGTTGTCATAACCCAACTTGGGGTCCCGCCCGGCGGCCTTGTGGCGGGTCTCGACCTCCTCGGTGGTCGAGAAGGAGCGGTACGCCTCCCCCGCTTCGAGCAGCTGTCGGACTACATCGAGATGTTGATCACGCCGGAGCGACTGTCGATACGGTTCGTACGGCCCACCGACCTCCGGGCCCTCGTCCCAGGTGAGCCCGAGCCATCGCAGTGCGTCGAGGATCGCCGCATACGACTCTTCGGAATCACGTGCTGCATCGGTGTCCTCGATGCGGAAGACGAAGGCACCACCATGATGGCGCGCGAACGCCCAGTTGAACAGTGCCGTACGGATCAAGCCCACGTGCGGGGTGCCGGTCGGTGACGGACAGAATCGGACTCGTACTTCGTTGGAGGTCATAGCTCGCTCGCGTTCGAGGGGAAGGTGAAAGGATCGTCAGTTCTTGGCGGCGACGGGGTTGGTCAGCGTGCCGATGCCCTCGACCGTGACCGACACCGACTGGCCCGCAATGATCGGACCGACGCCTTCGGGGGTACCGGTGAGAATCACGTCGCCGGGCAGCAGGGTCATGACGGTCGAGACCCACTCGATGATCTCAGGGATGTCGTGCAGCAGCAACGACGTCCTACTGCGTTGCTTCACCTCGCCGTCGACCTCGGTCGTGATTTCGAGGTCGGAGGCGTCGAGCGAGGTCTCGATCCAAGGCCCGAGCGGGCAGAACGTGTCGTGACCCTTGGCCCTGGTCCATTGACCGTCGTGCCGTTGATGGTCACGAGCAGATACGTCGTTCGCGACGGTATAACCCAGGATCACATCGAGAGCTTTGGCCGCAGGCACGTCCTTGCACGGACGCCCGATCACGATGGCCAGCTCGCCCTCGTAGTGAACCTCGTTCGAGGTAGCCGGCAACATGATCGGCGCTCCCGGCCCGACGATCGAGGTGTTCGGCTTGATGAAGATAACGGGATCCTTGGGAGCCTCCCCGCCCATCTCGGCTACATGTGCAGCGTAGTTCTTTCCGATCGCTATGACTTTGCTGGCGAGGATCGGCGCGAGCAGACGAACGTCGGCCAATGGCCACGACCGGCCCGTGAAAGTCGGCGTACCGAAGGGATGTTCGGCAATCTCCTTGGCGGTGCGTTCATCACCCTCTCCCTCGATACTCACGAATGCCACACCATCAGGACTTGCAATTCGACCCAGACGCATGTCGAAAGTCTATCGCGGCGTCCATGCCGTCCGATGCAGCGTGCGGTCCGGGTGTAACGTCGCACCTGGATTTCAGATACCAAGATCTGAAGTTCATATAGTGGGAATCTGGGATGAGGCCATGACTGCAACAGATCGCGCGCTCGACACCGACAGCGCCCGAAAGTGGTTCATGCTCGCGCTCGGAATGCTCGCGCAGACTTCAGGCGCGGTGTTCATCAACGGAGCTGCTTTTCTCATTCCGGCTCTGCACGAGGACCGTGGGTTGAGCCTGCCCAGTGCTGGACTGCTCGTCGCGATGCCGACGGTGGGGATCATGCTCACGCTGATCGCGTGGGGCATGCTCGTCGACCGCATCGGTGAACGCCTCGTACTCGCTCTCGGGCTAGGCCTGACTGCGGCTGCCAGCTTCGCAGCGTATTTCACCACCTCGTTCGAAATGCTCGGCTTGTGCCTGCTGATCGGTGGAATGGCGGCAGCCAGCGCAAACAGTGCGTCTGGACGCGTCGTCGTGGGATGGTTCCCGCCCCAGCGACGCGGCCTCGCCATGGGTATCCGCCAGATGTCGGTACCACTGGGCGTCGCGATCGCCGCACTGTCGATACCACCCATCGCGCGAGACCACGGGGTCTCCGCTGCCCTGCTGGTCCCCGCAATCATCTGCACGCTGGGAGCCGTGCTGTGCCTGGCCGTCGTCGATCCCCCACGCCCGACGCGAGCCGATGCCGCCGAACAGGGACTGCTTGCCAACCCGTACCGGGCCAGTTCTCAACTCTGGCGGATTCATTCCACCTCGATCCTGCTCGTGGTGCCTCAGTACGTCGTGTGGACCTATGCGCTCGTCTGGCTCATGACCGATCGCGAGTGGTCGGCAGCCTCGGCAGGCATCTTGGTGACCGTCACCCAAATCCTTGGAGCGTTCGGTCGAATGGGAGTCGGCGCACTATCGGACCGTGTCGGAAGCCGAATGCGTCCGTTGCGATGGGTCGCACTCGCGACGACCGTGAGCATGCTCGCCCTCGCAGTCACCGACTGGCTGGACTCCCCCATCTCCATCGCGCTGTTGGTCGTGGCCTCGATCGTCACCGTCGCACCCAACGGGTTGGCATTCACTGCCGTTGCCGAGTTCTCGGGATCCTATTGGAGCGGGCGCGCCCTCGGCGTCCAGAACACCGGGCAGTACATCGCGGCGTCACTCGTACCGCCGGCCTTCGGCGCCCTCGCCGCAGTGAGCTTTCCGCTGGCATTCCTGGTGTCGGCCGTCTTCCCTGCCCTGTCCGTCCCCGTCATCCCCGACGATCACGAGAGCAACGAGTAAAGGACCGAAAACGAACGAATGCCTCTCACCGCACCCAGAAGGTGCACGTGAGAGGCATCCGGCGCGACAGCTACAAATCTACAACTTGGCAGCGATCCGGTCGCCGATTTCGGTGGTGGTCGCCGCTGCGGATCCCCGGGAAGCGAGGTCTGCAGCAACTGCAGCTTCGACGCGTGCTGCGTTGACGGAGTCGCCGAGGTGCGCCAAAAGTAGCGACACCGACAGAATTGCTGCCGTCGGATCCGCTATCCCTTGCCCTGCGATATCCGGGGCACTTCCGTGGACCGGCTCGAACATCGACGGGTTGGTGCCCGTCGCATCGATGTTTCCGCTGGCTGCGAGGCCGATACCGCCGCTGACGGCAGCGGAGAGGTCAGTGACGATGTCACCGAAAAGATTGTCGGTGACGATGACGTCGAACCGGCCCGGGTCGGTGACGAGATGAATCATCGCGGCATCGATGTGCTGGTAGGCGACCTCGACGTCAGCGAATTCCTTCGAGACTTCTTCCACCGTTCGTGCCCAGAGACTGCCGGCGAACGCGAGCACGTTGGTCTTGTGAAGCAGCGTGAGGTGCTTGCGCCGGCCGAGCGCGCGAGCGAACGCGTCGCGAACGACACGCTCGACACCGAAGCGAGTATTGACGCTCACCTCGGTCGCAACCTCGTGCGGGGTGTTCACCCGCAGTGCTCCACCGTTGCCGGTGTACGGACCTTCGGTTCCCTCACGTACGACGAGCACGTCCATTTCCTTGTTACCTGCGAGCGGTCCGGTCACCCCGGGGTACAACTTCGCCGGACGAATATTGACGTGATGATCGAGCGCGAAGCGTGCATTGAGCAACAGGCCGCGTTCGAGAATGCCGCTGGGTACCGATGGGTCGCCGATGGCACCCAAGAGAATCGCGTCGTGTCCGCGAATCTCTTCCAGGACCGAACCGGGAAGAAGCTCGCCGGTCGCGTTGTAGCGGCGGGCACCGAGGTCGTATTCGGTCTTCTCGACGCCGGGCACTACGATGTCCAGCACCTTCAATGCCTGTTCGACGACCTCCGGGCCGATTCCATCTCCAGCGATGACGGCGAGCTTCATTGAACTCCTCGTTCTGTGTAATGCGTTCGGGATGAGACGGTGCTCAGGACAGGTCGACGAGTTCGATCGTCGATGCGCCGACCGCGGAGGCGATGCTTGCGCACAGTTCCGACGGCACGTCCTTGTCGACGCGGAGCAGGATCGTGGCGCCTTCACCCTCGGTGTCCTGGCTGAGCGCTGCGGCCTGGATGTCGATTCCGGCGTCACCGAGCAGTGTGCCGATGCGGCCGAGGCTGCCGGGCTGATCTGCGTAGTTGACGATCAGGTTCTTGCCCTCGGCCCGGAGGTCGAAGTTGCGGCCGTTGATGTTGACGATCTTCTCGACCTGTTTGGTGCCGGTGAGTGTGCCTGCGACGTTGAGGACGGTTCCGTCGCCGTATACGGCGCGAATGTCGACGACGCTGCGATGGTTCTCACTCTCGGGTGCCTTGGTGACCTCGGCGGTGACCCCGCGCTCCTCGGCGAGTGACGGTGCATTGACGAAGGTGACCGAGTCCTCGATGACAGCGGAGAACAGGCCGCGCAGTGCCGACAGCTTGAGGATCTCGACATCTTCGGCAGCGAGCTCGCCGCGCACATCGACCGACAACGAGGAAGGCAGTTCTTCGGAGAGTGCGCCGAGAAGTACGCCCTGCTTGCGGACGATCTCGAGCCATGGCGACACCTCTTCGCCGACAGCGCCACCCTTGACATTGACTGCGTCGGGAACGAATTCACCTGCGAGAGCAAGCAATACAGACTTCGCTACGTCGGTGCCCGCACGGTCCTGAGCTTCGGTGGTCGATGCTCCGAGGTGGGGGGTGACGACGGCCTGCGGCAGCTCGAACAGCGGGCTGTCGGTGCACGGCTCGGAGGCATAGACGTCGATTCCGGCAGCGAACACATGGCCGCTGGTAATGGCGTCGGCGAGCGCCTGCTCGTCGACGAGACTGCCGCGGGCGGCGTTGACGACGATGACACCCGGCTTGGTCTTCGCGAGGGCTTCCTTGCCGATGATCCCCTTGGTCTCGGGTGTCTTCGGAAGGTGTACGGAGAACATGTCGGCGCGAGTCAGCAATTCGTCGAGGCTGACGAGTTCGATTCCGAGCTGGGCAGCGCGAGCAGCGGAGACGTAGGGGTCGTACGCGATGACATGTGTCTCGAAGGCAGCCATACGCTGAGCGAACAGCTGGCCGATACGGCCGAGTCCGACGACTCCGACTGTCTTGCCGAAGATTTCGACACCATTGAACTTGCTGCGCTTCCACTCGTGCTGACGCAGAGTGGCGTCGGCAGCGGGGATCTGGCGAGCAGCGGACAGCAACAGCGTCACAGCGTGCTCGGCAGCAGTGTGGATATTCGACGTCGGGGCATTGACCACGAGGACGCCACGCTCGGTGGCGGCAGGCACGTCGACGTTGTCGAGGCCGACGCCCGCGCGAGCGACGATCTTGAGTTTCGTGCCGGCGGCGAGAACCTCGGCGTCGACCGTGGTGGCGGATCGGACGAGGATGGCATCGGCTTCGGGGACTGCCGCGAGAAGTGCGGGGCGATCCGGGCCGTCGACCCAACGGACCTCTACGCCGTCGCCGAGTGCCTCGACTGTGGACTGCGCAAGTTTATCGGCGATCAGAACAACAGGACGGCCTGGCTGACTCACGTGAAGAACTCCCTATGTCATCGGAAATGATGCTGTCGATCGGAATGAAGAATGGCGTGGTGCGGCACAAGTTTAGATGCCGAGGTGGGGCGCATCGGTGTCGCCCTCACGACCCGGGACGAAGGGCGCCCTCACGCACTGGTCAGTACGTGGAGCGCCCCTCTCCTCGAGCAGTTACTACCGAACGAATTCGGCTGCGATCAGGCTGTTTCCGTGATCGGACGATCGACCCAGCTCATCAGACCGCGCAGCTTCTTGCCGGTGACCTCGATGGGGTGCTCGGCGTTGGCCTTGCGCAGGCCTTCGAGCTCGGTGTTGCCGTTCTCGACGTTGGCGACGAGACGACGGGTGAACTCACCGGACTGGATGTCGGCCAGAATTGCCTTCATACGCTCCTTGGTGCCGGCGTCGATGACGCGCGGTCCGGACAGGTAGCCACCGAACTCAGCGGTGTCGGACACCGAGTAGTTCATCCGAGCGATGCCGCCTTCGTACATGAGGTCGACGATGAGCTTGAGCTCGTGGAGCACCTCGAAATACGCCATCTCCGGCGCGTAACCGGCCTCGACCATGACCTCGAAACCAACCTTGACCAGTTCCTCGGTGCCACCGCACAGCACGGCCTGCTCGCCGAAGAGGTCCGTCTCGGTCTCTTCTTTGAACGTGGTCTTGATGACTCCGGCGCGCGTGCCGCCGATGCCCTTGGCCCAGGACAGTGCGAGCGCTTGGCCCTCACCCTTGGGATCCTGATCGATGGCGATGAGCGCCGGGACACCCTTGCCGTCGACGAACTGACGACGCACGAGGTGGCCGGGTCCCTTCGGGGCGACCATGCCAACGGTGACGAAGTCGGGAGCTTCGATCAGATCGAAGTGGATGTTGAGTCCGTGTCCGAAGAACAGCGCGTCGCCGTCCTTCAGGTTCGGCTCGATCTCTTCCTTGTAGATCGATGCCTGAGCCGTGTCCGGTGCGAGCACCATGATCACGTCGGCCCATGCGGAGACCTCGGCGGGAGTGCCAACCTTGAGGCCCTGCTCCTCGGCCTTGGCGCGAGACTTCGAGCCTTCCTTGAGACCGATGCGCACATCGACTCCGGAATCGCGCAGGCTCAGCGAGTGCGCATGGCCCTGGCTTCCGTAGCCGATAACAGCGACCTTGCGGCCCTGAATGATCGACAGATCAGCATCGTCGTCGTAGAACATCTCGACTGCCACTGGTTACTACCTTTCCTCTTGGGTTTTACGCTGGTTCGTCACTGCGGTCGCTAGCGCGACGCGGTGATCGATTTCGGTCCACGTCCGACGGCAACGACTCCCGACTGGACTATTTCTCGAATTCCATAGGGGTCCAACATCTTGAGCAACGCATCGAGCTTCGACCTCGTCCCCGTCGCTTCGACCGTGACCGCCTCGGGCGAGACGTCGATAACCTTCGCGCGGAACAGGTTCACCGTCTCGATGACCTCGCTACGCACGCTGGAGTCGGCGCGCACCTTGATCAAGACGAGTTCGCGGGCCACCGAAGAATCGTCGTCCTGCTCGACGATCTTGATGACGTTGATGAGCTTGTTCAGCTGCTTGGTCACCTGTTCCAGCGGGAACTCGTCGACAGTGACCACGATCGTCATCCGCGAGATCTCGGGGATCTCCGTCCCACCCACGGCGAGCGAGGAGATGTTGAATCCGCGTCGCGAGAACAATGCCGCAACTCGGGCGAGGACGCCTGGCTTGTCCTCGACGAGAACGCTGAGGGTGTGGCTCGTGCTCACTTGTCGGTGCCTTTCGCTTCGCCGTGTGCCTGCTCGCGTGCCATAGCTTCTTCGATCACGGCAGGCTCGGCGCCCGCAGCCTCGTCATCGTCGAACAGTGGGCGGATTCCACGGGCAGCCATGATCTCGTCGTTTCCGGTGCCTGCTGCGACCATCGGCCACACCTGCGCGTCGGCACCGACGATGAAGTCGATGACAACCGGACGGTCGTTGATCGCGCGAGCCTGTGCGATGACGGCCTCGACATCCTCTTCTCGCTCGCACCGCAGTCCGACACACCCGAGCGCTTCGGCAAGCATGACGAAGTCCGGGATGCGCTTGGCGCCGTGCGTACCCAGGTTCGTGTTGGAGTACCGCTCTTCATAGAACAAGGTCTGCCACTGGCGCACCATGCCCAGGTTGCCGTTATTGATCACAGCAACCTTGATGGGGATACCTTCGACTGCGCAAGTAGCAAGCTCCTGATTTGTCATCTGGAAGCAGCCGTCGCCGTCGATCGCCCACACCTCGGCATCGGGCAATCCCATCTTGGCGCCCATCGCGGCGGGCACCGCGTAACCCATGGTTCCGAGTCCACCCGAGTTCAGCCACGTGCGCGGCTTCTCGTACTTGATGAACTGGGCGGCCCACATCTGATGCTGGCCGACTCCTGCGCAGTAGATCGCATCCGGTCCGGCGATTTTACCGACCGAGGAGATCACGAACTCCGGCGACATCGCACCGTCGCTCGGACGGTCGTAGCTCAACGGGTAGGTGTCGCGGATGTCATCGAGATAGACCCACCAGTCGGTGAGATCGAGCGTCGTTCCGGTGGCTCGGTCCGCGCGGATGGCCTCGATGAGTTCGGTGATGACCTCTTTGCAGTCACCCACGATCGGGACGTCCGCGTAGCGGTTCTTACCGATCTCGGCCGGATCGATGTCGGCGTGGATGACCTTGGCGTGGGTGGCGAACGTGGACAGCTGCCCGGTGACGCGGTCGTCGAAGCGCGCGCCGAGTGTGATGAGCAGATCGCTGCGCTGCAGCGCAGCGACGGCAGCGACTGTCCCGTGCATTCCGGGCATGCCGAGATTGAGCTGATGACTGTCCGGGAACGCTCCCCTGGCCATGAGCGTCGTGACGACGGGGATCCCGGTCAGCTCGGCGAGTTCGAGCAGTTCGGCGGAGCTGTTGGACTTGATGACGCCGCCGCCGACGTAGAGGACCGGCTGCTCGGCATCGGCGATGTACCGTGCCGCCTCGCGAACCTGCTTTCCGTGCGGCTTGCTGACCGGCCGGTAGCCGGGCAAACGCATCTCCGGCGGCCACGAGAAAGTGGTCTGCGCCTGAAGCACATCTTTCGGGATATCGACGAGCACAGCACCGGGACGCCCTGAGGCAGCGAGGTAGAACGCCTCGGCCATGATGCGCGGGATGTCGGCTCCGTCGGTGATCAAGAAGTTGTGCTTGGTCACCGGCATCGTGATGCCCGAGATGTCGGCTTCTTGGAAACCGTCGGTACCGATGAGAGACCGAGCGACCTGACCGGTGATCGCGACGATCGGAACCGAGTCCATCTGAGCGTCGGCGAGCGGAGTGACAAGGTTGGTCGCTCCGGGACCGGACGTCGCCATGCACACACCGACACGGCCGGTGGCTTGCGCATAACCGGTCGCAGCATGTCCGGCGCCTTGCTCATGGCGAACCAGGACATGTCGAACCTTCTTCGAATCGAAGAGCGGGTCGTAAACGGGAAGTACCGCCCCTCCGGGAATGCCGAAGACAGTGTCGACGTCGAGTTCTTCGAGCGCTCGAACGACGGACTGTGCGCCGGTCACCTTCTCGGGCGCGACATGACGACGCGATCCGTCGATGGATTCGACCGTCGGCGTTTCGGACGTCGACGAGCTGTTGACTGTGCCCGACTTACGAGTCGTGGGCCCTGGGCGTGCGGTTGGTGCGCTCACTGCTGCTTCCTCAGGATTTTCGAGTTCTGGGCGATCTCTGGGCAAGAAAAAACCCCCGTCAGCAGTAGCTGTACGAGGGTGGCGCGTCGATGCGAGTTTGAACAACCGGCTCAGGCGTTGACGCGCCGGCCGATTACGAGTATCCAATTCCGCTTCACGTGCTCGACGGTAGGCGCGCGCATAGGGAAGAGTCAAACTCGTCACGACGCAATCCCATTATGTGAGATCGCGCAGTTGCAATGCGAAGATGAAGGGGTGTCATCCTCGCAGCAGTCCGAACCACCGGACTCATCATCCCACACCCCCGATCCGTCTCCGCAGGTCATCCGACTCCCCAAGCTCGCGTTGGTGGGCGTTGTCCTTCTTCTGTTCGGCGTGTCGTTCCCGGCAGCGAGTTGGCCCGCCGCATTCGGCTGGCTGTTCCTCGTTCCCATCGCGGTAGCCATCTGGGTCCTCCGAGTCCGCACCACCGTCAGCGAGCAAGGCCTCGCGGTGCGTCGGATCGTGGGTTCGGAGTTCATCGAATGGGACCGAGTTCGAGGAATTCACTTTCCCGACCGGCGCTGGGCCCGCGTTGTCCTGACCGACAAGACCGAGAAGTCACTACCCCTCGTCCGGTTCGATCGGCTACCCCAGTTGGCGGCCGCAAGCGGTGGACGAATCACCGACCCCTACGCCTCGGCCCGAGCCGACGCCGCGAGGCATGCCGAGCATCCCGACGAGGCCCCGGAGATCGCTCCAGAGACAGACCCTTCCTAGCGCGGGAGTAATCTCGACGGCGCGATAATCCGCTCCGAGATCGCGGAATCGAAGACATGCCCCACTTCCGCAGACAAGGGAGCTGTTCGATACGTCCCCTGAGCGCTTAAAAACAGTGAAGGGCCCGGTTGCGCATAGAGCGCACCCGAGCCCCTCACTGTTGGAAAACCTACTGCACCAGCGGGTTGGCACCGTTCAGGAAAATCCACAAGCACACGCCGCCTGCGATGCCGAGTACGAGCGCGATGAACGAGCCGAAGCGCGGACGCGTGGCCCAGCCTCGACGACCGTCGAAAGCGATCTTGCCCGGGCCGGTCAAAATGATCGCCGCCGCTGCAACACCGAGCAAAGTTTCGTATTCCACGCCGTCCGGCGCGAAGAATGCGAGACCAGGCTCCGCAGCCTGCTTGAAGCACCACGCATTGATGGCGACAGCGAGTACCGCGGCCCCGGCGAACGGCGTCGCCAAGCCGAGGATCAGTAGCGCACCACCGGCCGTCTCACCGACTGCACCGGCGATGGCCAACAGATTGGCCTGCTCGTAGCCGGCGTCCTCGAGAAGAGTGCGAAATCCATCGAGACCCGGACCGTTCCACAGGCCGATGAGCTTCTGCAGCCCGTGGACCAGGAAAATTCCTCCCACCGCCAGCCTGAGTAGGAGCAAGCCGAGATCCGTCGTTCCTCTTCGCGCCGGGATCTCGACGGTTTCGGTCCGGGTGATCGGCTCGGGGACGGGCGCGGCCACCTCGGCGGCTCCACTTCCACGAGTGTTGGCCGCAGGTGTTTCGATGAACTCTGTCGGCTGCTCCGAGTAGGCACCGGCGCCGGATCGAGAATCCGGGGCGATCGGCTCGTCGTACTTGGACGGCCGAAACGACGGTATCTGCTCGGTCGGATACGACCCGGAACTGCGCTCGCCGAAGTCCAAGTCCTCATCGGTACGCGGCATCCGATCCGATCCACTGCGGTTCGATCCACTGCTACCGGGGCCAGTGGATGTCGCAGGCGGGGTCGGAGTCGACCGAGTCGTCGGCGTCAGCTGTTCGGTCGGTTGGTCGTACGGGCTCGACGCCGGTTCGTAGCCGGTGTCGGATGCGTGGGAGTCACGAGGCTTGTCGGTCACGCGCTCAACACTAGATCGCCGCGTCGTCGATCCGGGCTCATTCGACTCCGCGCGGCGGCACAAATGCGGCCGCCTCACGATGACCCCCTCGCTTTTGAGTACCCTTCAGATGATGAAGCCGACCCGAACTGCAGCAGCCATCCTCGCGGTGACGGCAGTGATCGCGACCGGGTGCGCGCGTTTCGACGAGTCGGCGTCGACACCCTTCAGCCCGGAACCGTCGTTCGGTGCCGCGGAGATAAACCCGGTGGATCCCGATGCACCCCCGACGTCGACCCAACCCGGCGGGCAGGCGCCGCCCGCGGGGCCTTGCGTGGACCCAGACCCCAACGTCATCGCCACCTGCTTGGACTCGACCGGCGGTCTCGTGGTGTTGCCGGGCGGGATGTCCGCCTTGGTGGCCGAGCGTCGCACAGGACGCATCATGCAGGTGACTGCTGGGCAGTCTCCGATCCAGATCGCAGTGATCGACGTCGACGCCCAAGGTGACGGAGGACTTCTCGACCTCGCCCTGTCCCCCACCTACACCGAGGACGGACTGATCTACGCCTACATCACCACCGATTCGGACAACCGCGTCGTACGAATCGCAGTCGGCGACACACCCAAGGCGGTCCTCACCGGCATTCCAAAAGGAAGCCAAGGCAATCGCGGTGCCCTCGACTTCTACAACCCGAACCAGCTGCTCGTCCTGACTGGAGATGCGGGAAACCCCTCTGCGGCAACGAATCCCGCGTCGTTGGCCGGGAAGCTTCTACGTGTCGAGTCCCTCACACCGTCGGCGACGCAGCCCCCGCCTCAGGTCGCGCTCAGCGGAATCGGAACAGCAGGCGATGTGTGCCTGGACCCGGCGGGCAGCATTTGGGTCACCGATCGCACAGCCGTCGAGGATCGACTGCAGCGCATCGATCCTCTCGGTACGGTGATCTCGCCGGTCTGGACCTGGCCAGACCGCCCCGGTGTCGCGGGATGCGCGGCCGGACCCGGAACCGTCGCGGTGTCACTGACCACTGCCCGCGCGATGGCAGTGCTCGCCACCGATCAGGACACCGGCTCGGTCACCGCGGCTCCGACACTGCTCGTTCAGGATCGATACGGCCAACTCAACGGCGCGGCGCTGGCTCCGGACGGTCAGATCTGGGCCGGCACCGTCAACAAGAACGGCGACGCCCCAGGCCCCAACGACGATCGAGTAGTCAAGATTCCCATACCGGCAGGCGGCGGCGGGTTCGACTAGCACTCTTCCTGTGCGCGCTGTTCAATGCCGCAGTCCACATCGACCTACTCGTCGGAAGGAGTACGTCAGCGATGAATGACCACGTCAATCCCACATTGCCGCTGGCGTTCGATTTAGCCTGGACTGCAACGGTATTGGTTTGGTTTCTGCTTGCAGGAGTTGCGTGCGTATCGATACTTCGCACCGAGCATCCGCGCCGAGGCGGCAAGGTGTGGTGGTGGCTTTTCGTACTCGCAGTTCCCTTTTTCGGTGCTCTCCTGTGGTTCTGGGCCGGACCTCGGCATGACGGTGAACAAGACCCGCTCAGCGACAGCGGAAACTGAAGGCCGCTGCGGATCTTGTCGACTCAGCTCTCGATGAACGAAGCGAACAAACGGAGCAGCACTCGGTAGCTGCCCGAAAAGCGGATCCGTCCCAGATTCGTCCGGTTCTGAGGCAGCGCTTCGGTGAGACACCGAAAGAAGATCCCTGGCCGGACTGTGTCGACCACGAACCGAGTAACCTGGAGGACAAGGTAATCCCGCGCCCGACGGCTTCGTCCGTCGGTTCCTACGAGTGCACGGGACACAATCGATGCATCGCTTCACCGACCCAACACCCGTCGAATCAATGGTCGAATCAATGGTCGATGTCTTGATCGTCGACATCGACAACCTGGACATCGAAGACGGAGCAGCACCACCGCCAGTTGTCGGCCGCAAAGCCGCTTGGAAGTTAAGCTTTCGCAGCGTAGACGAGCCCTACGCCGGGCCTTTCCCTCGAAATCCGACTTGGGCACCCGAATGCCGGACTCTCAAATCCGGAGGGACTGTCGCGTATTGGGTGAACGCCCCACAGGATCCTGATGGACTTCTGACCGGTGACATACGCGGCGTGCTGTCGGGAACACTGCTCGGAGGCTCAACTCCGAACGCAATACCGTTGACCATCGGTCTCGTCATCGGAATCAAGATCCGATCGCAGACATACCAGGAAGTCGAAGGCCAAGGCTGGGAGCCAATCGAGGGTTCGGACATTCTGCGGGCTGTGACGCGAAGTCCGAGGTGGTTCAACCGCGGCGAAATGCGCAGTGGGTACACCCATCGGATGGATGTCGGACTGGTATTGGATATCGCAGTTGACCGTCGATGAATGGAGACCTCCGCAGACATTCTGTCGGGTGATCTGTGGCCAGTTGCCTGTCGCGACATGTGGTTGGGAATTCCATTCGACGATTCAGGATTGGGGTGAAACTGCCACCGGTTTCCGGGCGTCGACCCGAACATCTTCTTTTGGATAGTTAAGCGGCTCTTCCGGAAATGGAGTGCAGGTGAGGGCGCGGTAAACCCGGTCGGTGGGGTCGTGTCGCTGCGGTGAGGCGGGCTCCCGGAGGCCGATGATGAGGGTTCTCACGCCAACTCGTCACGACCCACCGGGGAGCCCTG
>JBBPZN010000022.1:0-7292 GCA_038198705.1 Mycobacteriales bacterium | reverse complement strand
GCGCAGATGGTGGCGGAGAAAGCGAAGAAGGTCGCCGGCAATGCACTCGAGATCGATCCACTCGACCTCGAACTACGCGGTGGACACGTCTGCAAAATCGGTACCGAACCTGGCGCAGAAGGGACGTCCATCGCGCTCGGACTTGTTGCCGTACTGTCGAATCCGCTTCGATACGCGTTCGATGCCGAGTCCCGGCTGGCGACACAGTTTGCCAACGTGGCGGACACCGACATGACGATTCCGCCGATCCCAGAGGGCGAGCAGCCGGGGTTGGAGGCCACGGGTTACTACTCTCCCCCGAGGTCGACCTTCGCATCCGGCATTCATGCCGCCATCGTCGAGACCGACCCGATCACGGCCGAGATCCACGTCGAGCGTTACGCCGTCGTGCACGACTGCGGCAATGTGATCAACCCGAGGATCGTCGAGGGCCAGATTCACGGCGGCGTCGCACAGGGAATCGGCGGGGCGCTCTACGAGAAGATCGTCTACGACGAGCACGGGCAGTTGCTCAACGCATCCTTCATGGACTTTCTGCTGCCCTTCGTCACCGAGGTACCCGACACGATCGAGATCGACCACACCGTCACCCCGTCCGGGCTCAATCCGCTCGGCATGAAGGGCGCCGGTGAGGCCGGAGTCATTCCGACCACGGCAGTCATCGCAGCAGCGATCGAAGATGCCGAGGGCTTCGCGATCACCTCGATGCCCATTTCCCCATCAGACCTGTTCGAACTCCGACTCTTACACGCAAGTGCCGAGTCGGAAGATGAAACACCCAAGGAGAACTCATGAGAATCGCAGGCACCGCGAAGCTGACAGCACCTCCGGAGGAGGTGTACGACAGCATGCAGGACGGCCGAGTGCTGGCGGCGACGATTCCCGGAGTGCAGTCACTCGATCAATTGAGCGACGACCACTACAAGCTCTCGTTGATTGCCGGTGTGGCAGCGATCAAGGGCACGTACGACGGTGAGGTCCGGCTTTCGCAGCAGAACCGTCCCGAGTCCTTCGTGATGACCGCTTCCGGGGCGGGTGCGCCTGGGACGGTGCGCGCCGACGTCACCATCAGGTTGGAGCCGACCGAAAGTGGCGGCACGCTCCTGAGCTACGACGCCGATGCCGTCGTCGGCGGGATGGTCGGCGGTGTCGGTCAGCGGATGATCACCGGTGTCGCCAAGAAGATGGCGGGCGTGTTCTTCAACGGACTCGATGGCGTCATCGCCAACGGGATTCCAGAGGCGACTCCTGCCGCTACGGCAGTGGTCGCTGCAGACGGTACCGCGCCGGAGGCAGCCACCGGCGGTGTTGCTCTACCGATGGGTGCTGGTGCGCAGCGTGTCGGCGCAGGGCCGGCGCCGGCAGGTGCATCGGCGCAGAGTGTCTTGATCGCCGCTGCGGCCGGGGCGGCCATCACGTTGGCCGGAGTTCTCGTGGGCGGCATCCTGGTTCGAAAAGAACGGTAGGTCATCACTGCTGGTGCAACTCCCAGCGCTACCTCGACGGCGAAAGGCCGCTCTCCCCTGTCAGGGAGAGCGGCCTTTCGCGTTGCCGTCGCAATGTGTGCCAGTCCCCCACCCGCTCCTCGCGTCGGGAAACACAAATGAGGCGAGCGAGTTTGGCACCTTGTGACAAAGATACTGGCGCGCTGAAGGAGTCCAATATCACTAGACGTCAGGCACGCGCAGACCCGATCGGCGGTCGCGCTGCTTACGAACCCAATCAAGGAGGAAGCGTGGAGCCAAGAAAGATTCGGGTCGGGATCGACACCGGTGGAACATTCACCGATGTGGTGGCAGTGGACGAAGAGTCCGGTGAAATGGCCACCACGAAGACTCCCTCCACTCCGGCAGATCCAGCCGAAGGATTCCTCGCTGGGATCGACAAAGTCCTGCAGCAACTCGGGGTTACAGGTGACTCGCTCAGCGCAGTGAGTCACGGCACCACCGTTGCCACCAACAAGCTGCTCGAAGGCAAGGTCGAGAACCTCGGGTTCATCACCACCGAGGGCTACGAGCATGTGCTCGAGATTGCTCGCCAGTCGGTACCCGACGGTTACGGCAACTCGTACTTCTGGGTCAAGCCCGAACGTATCGTCCCGGCCCATCGCGTCCGCACCATCCGTGGCCGGTTGTACTTCGATGGCACCGAGATTCGTCCGCTCAACGAGGACGATGTGCGCGATGCTGCACGGTTCTTCAAGGCAGAGGGAGTCAAGACCCTCGGTGTGTGCCTCGTGCACTCCTATGCCAACCCTGATCACGAACAGCGCGTGCGGGACATCCTCCTCGAGGAATACCCCGAGGCGACGGTCAGCATCTCGACCGAGGTTCTGCGTGAGTACCGCGAGTTCGAGCGGTCCATCACGACATTGGTGGATGCGGCCGTGAAGCCGAACATCCGCAACTACGTCAACAACATCGCCACCCGGCTGCGTGAGTTCGCCACCGAGTCGGGCGAAGCCCGCGACGTTCCGTTCTACGTCATGAAGTCCAACGGTGGTGTTCTCTCCGCCAAAGAGGTTGTCAATCAGCCGATCACGACTGTTCTGTCCGGGCCCGCAGCCGGCGCCCTCGGTGCAGCGTTGGTGGCCAGTGCAGCGGGCGTCGATCAGGTGCTCACCTGCGATGGCGGCGGCACCTCCACCGACGTGACCGTAGTGGTCCACGGCGAGCCTGCTTTGACGACCGAAGGACGCGTCGGAAACTATCCGTCCAAGATTCCGATGATCGACGTGGTCACCGTCGGCGCCGGCGGCGGGTCGATTGCCTGGATGACTCCTGAGGGAACCCTGCGCGTCGGACCGCAGTCTGCCGGTGCCGATCCAGGCCCGATGTGTTACGGCAACGGCGGTTCCGCTCCGACCATCACCGATGCGCATGTACTCCTGGGCCGGATACCTCCCCACCTGCTCGGCGGTGAGATCCCGCTCGATACCGATCTGGCGAGGAAGGGTATCGAACAACTGGCACAAGAGTTGTCGCTGGAGATCGAGGCTTGCGGAACCGGAATCCTCGAAGTGTCCGCCTGGAATCAGGCCAACGCACTTCGTCAGATTTCCGTCAAGCGTGGACTCGATGTACGCGACTTCACCCTCGTGACGTTCGGTGGATCCGGTTCACTGCTCGCCTGCAGGTTGATGGACATCCTGGGACTGAAAGATGTTCTGGTACCGCTCAATCCAGGTAACGTATCCGCCTTCGGTCTGCTGACCGTCGATGTGCGCAACGATTACGTCCAGACTCACGTCAGTCGGCACGACCGTCTCCGTGCAGAGGACTTGCAGTCCGAACTCGAAGTTCTCGCCGAGCGTGCGGATGCTGCACTGGCAGGAGAGGGCTTCGCGCCCGAAGATCGCCAGTACGCACGCACCGCGGATCTGCGCTACTTCGGTCAGGCCTTCGAGGTGCGCGTGCCGATCGTAGACGGCGACATCACTCAGGAGACGATGGATCAAGCAGCGGAGGCCTTCCACGAGGCGCACCACGAGCTCTACGGTTACGACTTCCGCAGCGACAAGAGCCAGTTCGTCGAGTGGGTCAACCTTCGGGTCAGCGGTATCGGCCCGATCAAGCGACCGGTGTTGTCCGAGATTGCCAAGGGAAGCGGCGCCGAAGTCGCACGAACGGGAACGCGTCGGGCCTACTTCGACGGCTGGCACGAGACCGCGATCTACGATCGCCCGGCGCTCGGTGCCGGTGACTCCATCGAAGGACCGGCCGTCATCGAAGAGTTCAGCTCCACCGTGCCGGTGGATCCCGGATTCTCCGCTCACATCGACAACTTCGGAAACATCCGCATCACCAGGAATCTCGACTCGAACGGAGCGCACTGATGACTGTCATCGACATGGTTAACAACAAGCCCTACCGATTGACTCCCGTCGACGCACCCGCGCCCGACCCCGTCCTCGTCGAGATCGTGGCCGGATATCTCGCGAGCGTCGAGATGGAGGTGGAGACTGCCATTGCGCGGACCTCCCGCTCGCCGATGATCCGCGACGCGCACGATTTCCGCGCAGGAATCTACGACCGGAACATGCGCAAGCTCACCGGCCGGTCCTACTCGGCGCTGGTGCAGCCCGTGGTCCGCGACTTCCCCATCGACACGATGAAGCCCGGGGACGTCTTCTTCCACAACGACGTCTACCTCTCCGAGGGTGGCATCGGCCACCTCCCCGACCTCTGCGTCACGGTGCCCGTGTTCGCGACGCTGCCCGGGGCGGACAAGCCCTCGGTCGTCGCGTTCGTGCAGGCCTTCGGCCACCACGACGACATCGGCGGCTGCTGCCCCGGCTCCATGCCGTCCGGCGCCACCTCGGTCTACGAGGAGGGGCTGATGGTCCCGCCGATCAAGCTGTGGGACCAGGGCGTGCCCAACGAGGCGGCGCTGCGAATCATGACCCGCAACTCCCGGATGCCCGACGCGTTGGCCGCCGACCTGGACGCCGAGTGCTCGGCCTGCCTGATGGGTGCGCGCAGGCTGACGGAACTGTTCGAACGCTACGGCGTCGAGACCATCGAAGGCTGCTTCGACGCTTCGATGGATGCCTGCACCGAGACCTACCGTCGCGAGATCCTGTCCAAGATCCCTGTTGGGGAGTACACCTGGGAGGACTACGCCGAGCACGACGGCGTCGATGAGCCGATGCTGCACGTGCAGCGGATCACGATGACCAAGACCGCGCCCGAGGACGAGGGCGGCGAGCGGTTGATCCTCGACTTCACCGGCACCGGCCCGCAGGCGAAGGGGCCGATCAACCACTGCGGCGATTACGCCGACGGCAACTTCCTGGCGAAGTGGCTGGCCCCTGTTCTGCGCAGCCTCGCCGACACCCCGGAGCGGATGGCCGAGCTCGACGTCAACGAGGGCATCATCCCTCTGATCGAGATGAAGTTCCCGGAGCCGGGCACGCTGATCACTCCGATCTTCCCGGCACCCACCAACGCCCGCACGTTCGTGATCCTGCGACTGCTCGGCGTGCTCACCGGTGCCATCGCGAAGGCAGTCGACGGCAACATGCCCGCCGACCAGGAGACCATCCGCTACACCGGCGTCTACGGTGAGGATTTCGAGGGCCAGTCCTACCTCATGCGTGAGGTACTCGGCGGTGGCTCGGGCGGTCGCTACTACGCGGACGGTGAGGACACCATCCACGTGGTGCCGGACTCGCGAAACCTGCCCACCGAGTTCACCGAGAGCCGATTCCCCTTCATCGTCGAAAAGCTCGGTCTGGCGAAAGATTCAGGCGGAGCCGGACGCTACCGCGGCGGCCTCGGCTACGAGAAGCACATCCGCATGCTCAAGGATGCGCACTTCATGTCCATCGCCGACCGTTCCATCCTCGCCTGCTGGGGCGTCAAGGGCGGCAAGGCCGGATCGCCGTTCTCCGGGGTGATCAACCCGGGTGAGCCCAACGAGCGGCTCTTCGACGCGCTCACCGACGCGGAGCCGATCCGTGCCGGGGAGACGTTCCGGATTCGCACCACCGGTGGCGGCGGCTGGGGCGACCCGCTGGAGCGCCCCCTCGACGAGGTGGAGCGTGACGTGTTGTGGAACAAAGTCTCTCGTGAGAGTGCGGCCGCTGACTACGGTGTGGTCATTGCGGAGGGCGAGGCGCAAGCCGATGCTTCGGCGTCGGAGAAGCTTCGCGCCGAGATGCGCGCCGCACGCGCGGACAACGAGCCTTTCTTCGATCGGGGGCCCGGTTACGAACGGCTCTCCGGCGGTGCGAAGTTCGCCAAGTACGACTTCCTCGACAGCTGAGACGTTCGCCCGTGAACAGTGAAACTGCCTGTGGCACCGACATTGCAGTCGTCGGTGCCACAGGCAAGACCGGAAAGGCCGTGGTCGCCGCCCTCGACGGGCGGGCCACGGTCCGGCAGTTGAGCCGCACCGCCCCCGAGCATCCGATCGATCTGGACACCGGCGAAGGCTTGCAGGGAGCCTTCAGCGGATGCACTGGGATGTACTTCATCGCACCCAACCTGCATCCGGACGAACCTGCCGCGCTACGGCGAGCGTTGGAGGCCGCGAGTGAGGCAGGGGTGGATCATGTTGTCTACCACTCGGTCGCGTGGCCCTACAGTCCGCGGATGCCGCACCACATGGACAAAGCCCGATGCGAGGACGACCTGCGGGCATTCGCCTCACGTCATTCACTGCGTTGGACCATCCTGCAGCCCTGCGCCTATACCCAGAATTTCGATTCGATACTCACCGGAGAATCCACCGATCTCGTGGTGCCGTATAGCACCGAATCGAAGTTTTCCTTCGTAAGCCTCGGCGACGTCGCCGAGATTGCCGCCCGAATTTTGTTGGCAGCCGAGGAGCATCATGGGGCCACGTACGAACTCGGCGGCCCCGAGGCAATGAGCGTCGGCGACATGGTTCGACTCGTCGAGGAGATGACCTCACGGTCGGTGGCGGTGGAACAACTCGATGTCGAGCAATGGATGCACGCCTACGGGCAGAGCCTCGGCGTCGATGGCCGGGCCCGGCTCGGGGCGATGTTCGAGTTCTACGACGATCGAGACTTCCTAGCCGGCGGAATGGCAACCAAGGCCTTGCTCGGACGGGACCCGACACCGGTGCGTGCCCTGGTTCGCTGAACCGCCCAGTTACGCAAGCGCCTACTTGTCCCTATCGATCCGGAAGCTGGCGGCTTCGAGCGCGAGGCGTCGAATCTCGGCGAGGGCTCGTTCGAGTATCACGGTCCCGAGAAGCATCGTCTCGACGGCAGCCGTGCGGTCCGGCATGGCTCGGGCGTATTCCACTTGCGCCTTGGCGGTCCGCTCGACGGTATCGGCTGCTGCATCGAAGTCGGTGAGCGTTATCGGAAAGTCGAATCTGCGCAGTGTGGCAACAAGTTCGGCCAGCCGGTGTGGCGCGGGAGCATTCGGCTCGATATTCCAATCCCTATCGGCGAGCCATGTCTGCACCTCACCATAGGCAGTCTTCACCTCGACCGGCTCGTCTTCGTCGGGGAGCTGGTCGAGGCCATGCATGACCGCCCCGAATGCATCGTGGATCGACGTCGAGTCATCTTCGACTGCGGCCAGTGTTGCACGCACATGCGAGATCGAGAGTCCGCCGATGTCGATCAGGGAGCGAATCAACCGCAGTCGGCGGATGTGATGTTCGCTGTACACAGCTTGGTTGGTCGCCGTCTGCGCGCCACCGACCAGCAGACCTTCACGCAGGTAGTACTTGATGGATGCAATGGACACCCCGCTGCGCTGGCTGAGTTCGGAAACCCTCACCGCTGCACCCTTGACATCATTTATCGATAG
>JBBPZN010000021.1:0-5169 GCA_038198705.1 Mycobacteriales bacterium | reverse complement strand
CGAAACCGAGAACGCCCCCGACCACGCGGGTGCAACCGCAGATGTGGCCGAGGGCGAGACGAGCAACTCCAACACGCGCGAAGGAATCGAACTATGGCCATCGTAGCGAATGCCCCCACCGCTGGCGAGGTGCTCAGCAGACTGCAGCCAGGCGGGTCGGAGAGCACCGTGCTTGCCGAGGTTGTGCGTGGCCCCTTTACGGCAAGGGTGACGCGTTGGAACGCCAAAGACGGTACCGACGCCTACTCGGACGAACCACGGATCGAGATCGACTGCTCGGACCAGGACGGTGGCGAGATGTTCGTCGACCTGACGATCTTGCCGCACAACGCCGACGACTTCAGCGCTGTAACGGCCGAGATCGTCGCAGACTACCGAGCACTCACTCAGACCACCTCGAACGAAAACACCCCCGATGCCCGGCAAGGGGCATCGGGGGTGAACCACCCGAATCCAACTCTCACGAAGGAAACGAACTGATGACCACGATAGCTCACCTGCCCTTCAACCTCTTCGCAGTCTTCATTCTGTGGGGATACGACATCAACGATGCCTCTACGTTCGCGGGCATTCCTGCCGAGGATCAGCCCAGCTTCACGCTGGCATACCAGGTCTCGGTTGCAGCGAGGGCAATGCACGTCGACGGACGCTCACGTGAGGACATCGAACAGTTCGTGGTGGACGAACTCGACACCAGGCCCACCTTGCGGCGCGGCGCCCTCGACGAACTCTGCGGTGTCTGATGGACGGCCAAGTGATGTTCGCCGCGGCCGAGCCCCGCGTGAGCTTTATGCCGGCACACGATTGCATCGTCATCCGAATCGGTTACGACGTCACATTCATGGTCCGGGACGTCGACGAAGCCCACCGCTTCATCGACCAGCTTCAAGGCGCTATCCACGAGCAGACCGAACACCGGGGTAGGCAGCTCGCACGCGACGAGAACGAGATCCGCATCGCCGCCACCGTACGAGAGGAATTGTGATGGACCAGAACCCAACTCACGCAATGATCGTCAACGGCGACGGGACACCCCGCGGTGTCGCTGACGTCGACAGGATTCAGGCCGATGCAACGATCATGATGTACGAGATGGCGGCCGCCGCTGGCAACGACGCTGCAGTCGATGCCGTGGCAATCGCTTGGGTACAGCGGCTCGACTCCGACTCGATGGGCTATGTCTCGGCATCGGCACTGTCGTTACTCACCCGAAATATCCTCGCCCCAGTCCTCGACATCATCGACGAGCTCGCGCCACGGTTCGACTTCCGCGCCAAGCTCGCCGAGGGCCGAGACAACGCGATTGCGACGTTGCGATGACACCTGCCGAGTTGGTTCTCGTCGTGGTGCTGATCGTCGAGAACATCGCATTGCTGGGCGCTGGATTCTTCAGCTACACAACCGAATAGTTCGATTTAACCGTCAACAAAGGTCTGCCGACTCGATTGACGTGTCGGGGGTCCGGAACCACCACCGGACCCCCGACCAGAAAGGACTACCAATGTCCTCTGCACACAGCCCCAATACTACCGATCGAGGACGCGAAAACGCAGTGCTCGCCGACTATCTCGAGCTCTTACGCGACCCGTCCGACAAGCTGCTTGCTTCCGCGCTTCGGTCCGGTGCGTTCCGGCTCGCCGTTCAGTGCACCGCGTGCGGGACGTGGCTGGTCGCTGAGTCCTCGGTGCGCCGGCACCTCGGCCCGGTCTGCGCTCGCCGCACCGAAGCGACCACGCAACCGGTTGTCTCATGAAGGCATACGAGCGCGTCGTTGAAACTTTCCGCGATGCCGGATTGATTGTCGATGACAAAGGGCATGGCAAAGCGGCTGCGCAGGCGCCGAATCACTCAACTGCAGATCGGTCGGTGACTATCACGGGCATCGCAGGTCAAGTGTTGATCTACTCGCACTCTGACCCCACCGATCAGGTTCTCGACGCGCTGAATCTCGCACCACGTGATCTGTTCGACGAACCCAAGGGTGCGCGCTACGACTACCCCGATGGCCGTCAGGTGTACCGCAGCCCTGAGAAGAAGTTTCGACAAGCGGGAAACACAAAGGGTACGAGCTTGTTTCGCTCGGATCGGCTCGCCGATGCAACCGCGGTCTATGTCGTGGAAGGGGAGAAGGACGTGTTCGCGGCCGAGTCGATCGGGCTCGTTGCAACGTGCACGCCGATGGGCGCAGGCAAGGCCCACCTGGTCGACCTGACGCCGCTGCACGGCAAGACCGTGGTGATCGTCGCAGACAAGGACGAACCGGGTCGCAAGCACGCCGAGCAGATCGCCGAACTGCTCGATGGCAAAGCGGGTGTGACGATCGCCGAGTCTGCCGTGGGTAAGGACCTCGCTGACCACGTTGCTGCCGGCCTCGATGCTTCGGAGCTCGTCGTCACTCGAGATGCCGTGAAGAACTGCGTCGCGGTTGCCGAGCCTGCGGAAGAAAAGACCGAGCGTAAGAGTGCTGCAACTCAGCTCGTGGAGCTGGCGATGGCCCGCTACACCCTCGGTGTGACACCGGAGGGTGACCCGTACGCAATCGCGAAGTCCGGCGGTCACGTCGCACGGTCGCTTCGGGGCGGCAAGGCGGGTCTACGTGCTGAACTCTCTCGCGAGTATTTCAGGACGTTCGAGCGCGCGGCGCCGCAACAGGCCCTCGCCGATGCACTGTTGGTTCTCGAAGGCGAAAGCTGCGAAGCCGAGCCAGCGTCGAATCATCTACGGGTCGCAGAGTCGGACGGAGCTATCTACCTCGACGTCGGCGACGTGGCCGAATCGGTGATCCGTATCGACCGCAGTGGACGGTGGGAGTACGGAAACCTCGACGTCCCGGTCCTGTTTCGTCGCACCGTGCTTACTGGCCCCTTCCCCGAACCGTCACGTGACGGAGACCTCGAAGCACTGTGGTCCACGCTCAATGTCGCCGAGTCCGACCGAGCACTGTTGCTCGCCGCCATGGTCGCTGCACTCATCGCCCCCGACGTCCCGCATCCGGTCCTCGCCCTGGCAGGGGAACAAGGAACAGCCAAGACGACAACCACGAAAACTGTTGTAGCACTGACTGATCCATCGTCGGTGCCGGTCCGTAAGCCGCCTCGCGATATGGACTCGTGGGTTACAGCCGCGGCCGGATCTTGGGTGGTCGGCATCGACAACATCTCCACGATCGGGGATTGGTTCTCCGATTCACTGTGCCGCGCGGCAACGGGGGAGGGTGACGTGAAACGAGCTCTCTACACCGACTCTGGCCTGTCCGTGGTGGCGTTCCGCAGGGTGATCGTCGTCAACGGCATCGACTGGGGCGCGATGCGGGGCGATCTCGCCGAGCGGTCACTGATCGTCACGCTGGAGCGGATACCTCCCGAGCAACGTCGATCGGAGGCAGACCTCGCCGAATCGTGGGCAACGGTGTACCCGAGCATCCTCGGTGGTCTGCTCGATCTCGCCGCCACGGTGTACTCGATCCTGCCGACCGTAGTGCTGGCTGAATCACCGCGCATGGCCGACTTCGCACGAATCCTTGCCGCAGTCGATCAGGTCATGGGCACGGCCGGACTCGCACGTTATGCCGGGCAGTCGGCAACCTTGGCTGCGGACACCATCGCATCCGATCCGTTCCTCGCCGCGGTCACCGAATCGGTGGTCTACGAGTTCGAGGGATCGGCCGCCGAGATACTCGCCATGGCAACGCCGATCTCGGATCGTTGGCGGGCACCACGAGGGTGGCCTCGGTCGGCTCGGTCCGTGACATCGATCTTGCGTCGGTCCGCGCCTGCACTGCGGTCGATGGGTTGGGCGGTAGAGAATCTGGGCTCTGCGAACAAGGACAAGACCGTCCGCTGGCGTCTGATGGCTCCTCGTCCAGAGATTGCCCGCAACGAACCCTCGCCATACCCGCCTAACCCGCCGAGCGAACATAAAGGCAGCTCAGAAGGGGTGCATGGTGGCGGGTTAGAAGCAGGGAAAGCCGATTCCACTAACCCGCCACCGAGGTCCACTAACCCGCCAAATCTGGGCACTAACCCGCCTAACCCGCCAAACCTCGCAGTCGCTAACCCCCTGACCAGGAGGAACGGGGATAGCGGGTATAGCGGGGATCATTTACGGGCAATCTCTGCATGCCGGGACTGTGGCGCCGAACTGAACCGAGAGAACTCGACCGGACGATGCGCTGAATGCAGATTGGCGAGTGCGTCATGAGCACACGATTCGAACCGGGGCCCGAGGGTCTACTCCTTGCAATCCTGCACGACACCGCACTGCTGCAAGGGGCCGCGTGCGTAGGGCTAGCGGACCTGTTCGACCCCGCCCACAACACCGAATTGCCCGACGAGACCGCCGACCGCCACAACCGAGCCACAGCGATATGCCGTACCTGCAAGGCGCTACCGGCATGTTCAGAGTGGGCAGTCACCAACCCGGCCCGTGGAGCCGTACTCGCAGCAGTAGCGCCCCCTCGGAAGTGTCTCGATAGAACGGATTCCGCCGCATGAACGCACCCCGCACACCCGACGTCCTCACCCTCGGTGGATCGGTCGTCATCTCCGGTTCAGCAGCCAAGGCCGCGATGTGGGCCGTCCTCGTCGCTAAACGTGAACGTCAACGCAGCGGACTACCGCACTCGAAAGCACTCGACGACATCGGCACCGCACTACTGGCCGCGATGGGACAGCGGGACGTCCCCGAGCCGGTGCCCGAGTCATCCTATGAACAACAACCAGATGTCAGCATCGAACACGCCGCGCAGATCCTCGGACTCAGCAGACGCCAAACCCGCAGAATGGCAACAGAACTCGGAGGAATGATCATCGCAGGCCGATGGATGCTCGACCGACAATCAATCATCGAACGAAAGGAATATCGTGACTCCCATACTCCGATCTGACGTCATCGGATACCTCGCGCAACTAGACCCCAGTGAACGCGATGCCCTCGTCACCGAAGCTCGACACGACGAGAACGATCCGCGCAAGCTGATCACCGAAGCTCTTGCAGCGCAGGAGAACACCTCTCAATCCACCACGCCTGACGCCGGCCCCGACGCTCTTCCTCTGAACTCCGATGCCCTCACCGAAGCGCTCTGCGCCCGCCTCGGCATCGACCCCGCGCCGGCCGGCTACCACGAAACCTTTTCTGACTTCCTCTGAAAGCGAGCACACCATGATCTCT
>JBBPZN010000020.1:0-23471 GCA_038198705.1 Mycobacteriales bacterium | reverse complement strand
TTCGTCGACATGCCGGGTGGTCACTTCATGATTCGGCGACCACGCATGTGGGTGCGCACGGTGACGAGTGCGGTTCTGGACACGGCCCGGATGAACGAGTCCCTGCACTGTGTCGGGTCGCGGAAAACCGGGGTCGGACAATGACATGTCGGTCGGTGGCGGTGGTCGGAAGCGGAGTCGCCGGGCTGACGGCGGCTTATGTGTTGTCGAAGTCCGCCCACGTCACGCTGTTCGAGGCGGATGCACGACTCGGCGGTCGCGCGGACACACACTAAGTCGACGGAACGAAGGGTCGAGTCGAGGTCGACACCGGGTTCATCGTGCACAGCGACCGCACCCATCCGACACTGCTGAAGCTGTTCGGCGAGCTCGACGTGCCGACGCGGGAATCGGACATGAGTACGTCCATCCGGTGTGACGGTTGTGGACTCGAGTATTCCGGCGGACAAGGGATGAGGGGCATCGTCCCGTCGCTGCGTACTCTTGCTCGCCCCGCTATCTTTCGATGCTGCTCGAAGTCGAACGCTTTCATCGTGAAGCGATGGCCGCGACCGACTCGCAATCTGCTGTCGCAGACGAAACACTCGGGAGCTTCCTTGCGCGAAACGAGTTCTCCGACTACCTTTCCTCCCACTTCATGGCTCCCGTGGTGTCGGCGGTCTGGTCGTGTAATCCCGCCGTTGCGTTTTTGCGCACAGACCCCCGAGGCCGGGGCGAACTCGAACCTGTTCGCCCACAGTGGGCCGGCAAGTCGGTATGACGACTTTCGACTGGCCCGCGTTCCTGGAGAAGTCGATGGCGAATCGAGACGGGTACCGCGAGTATCAGCGTCGCACGAGCTACTTCGTACCGCTTCCTCCTTCTCGAAAGAGCAGTTCATAGGTGCACCGACGCAAGTCCGGGCAAGGCAACTACTCTTGACCCCGGGTTGACTCGGCGACAAGAAGGAGGCGCATCGTGGCGCACGAACGAGCTGGTTCCATTGCTCTGCCCGAGGATCTCGTCGATCTCGCGCAGCTGGTCACGGCCTACTACTCGCGCACTCCGGACATGTCGGATCCGGGCCAACACGTCGTTTTCGGGACGTCCGGTCACCGTGGATCGAGCCTGGATACGGCGTTCAACGAGGCCCACATTCTCGCAACGACGCAGGCGATCGTCGAATACCGCGCGTCGCAGGGCATCAGCGGCCCGATGTTCGTCGGCCGTGACACGCACGCGCTGTCCGAGCCCGCGTGGACGACAGCGTTGGAAGTTCTTGCCGCAAACGATGTTTCGGTGCTCGTCGACTCCGGAGATCGGTACACACCGACGCCCGCGGTCAGTCACGCTATTCTGCGCTACAACTCGGCCGGATCTTCGGCCAAGGCCGACGGCATCGTCGTCACACCCTCGCACAATCCGCCGCGTGACGGCGGATTCAAGTACAACCCTCCGCACGGTGGTCCCGCGGACAGCGACGCTACGTCCGTGATCGCGGACCGTGCGAACGAGCTTCTGCGCAGTGGACTGACAGGCGTGAAGCGTGTGTCGTTGTCGACCGCACTGAGAACATCGGTGGACAAGTACGACTTCCTCGGAACGTATGTCGAGGATCTGCCGAACGTCGTCGATCTCGACGCGATCAGGTCGGCCGGGGTGCGCATCGGCGCCGATCCGCTCGGCGGTGCGAGTGTCGACTACTGGCAGGCGATCGCCGAGCGTCACAACCTCGACCTCACTGTCGTCAATCCGCTCGTCGATGCGACTTTCCGCTTCATGACGCTCGATACCGACGGAAAGATCCGAATGGATTGTTCGTCTCCCAACGCGATGGCGTCGTTGATCGCGGCACGGAACTCGTACGACATCTCCACGGGAAACGACGCCGACTCGGACCGCCATGGCGTGGTGACACCTGACGGTGGTCTGATGAATCCCAATCACTATCTGGCAGTTGCAATCGACTACCTGTTCACACACCGATCCGGTTGGTCGCCGAACTGCAGGGTCGGAAAGACTCTGGTGTCCTCGTCGATGATCGATCGTGTAGTCGCAGGCCTTGGCCGAGACCTGCTCGAGGTCCCTGTTGGATTCAAATGGTTCGTGCCGGGACTCCTCGACGGCGATCTCGGTTTCGGCGGCGAGGAGTCGGCAGGAGCATCGTTCCTGCGAACCGACGGTCGGGTATGGACGACGGACAAGGACGGGATCATCCTGGCGTTGCTCGCGTCCGAGATCACTGCTGTCACGGGCACAACGCCGTCTCAGCGCTACGCCGAGTTCACTGCGCAGTACGGAAACCCCGTGTACGCACGAGTGGATGCGCCCGCCTCACGTGCGGAGAAGGCCGTTCTGGCGAAGCTCTCTGCTGATCAGGTCACCGCTACCGAACTCGCGGGGGAAAAGATCACGGCCACACTGACTACCGCACCAGGTAACGGCGGCGCGATCGGGGGACTGAAGGTGACCACCGAAAGCGCGTGGTTCGCTGCACGTCCATCGGGAACTGAAGACGTCTACAAGATCTACGCCGAATCGTTCAAGGGCGAAGATCATCTCGCGCAGGTTCAGACCGCTGCGAGAGAACTGGTGTCGCAGGCACTCGACCGATCGTGACAGCTCCGAAACCGACCGACGCTGTGAAGGGCGGCGCACTGCCGTCGCAAATCTGGGTCCTGATCTCGGCGAGCTTCGTGATAGCTCTCGGATTCGGCATCGTCGCACCGGTCATTCCACAGTTCGCCACCGAATTCGGAGTCGGTGTAGTTGCTGCGTCGGCGGTCATCAGCGTGTTCGCAGCGATGCGACTGTTGTTCGCGCCTGCCAGCGGACTTTTGGTGCAGAAGCTCGGTGAGCGACCGGTGTACCTGGCAGGTCTGTTGATCGTGGCTGCATCGACCGGCGCCTGCGCCTTTTCCCAAACGTATTGGCAGCTCCTGATCTTTCGGGGGCTCGGCGGTATCGGCTCGACAATGTTCACGGTGTCGGCTCTGGGCCTTCTAATCCGAATGAGCCCGCCAGACAGCCGCGGACGCGTATCGGGGTTCTACGCGACGAGCTTCCTGATGGGGTCGATCGGTGGCCCGCTCGTCGGCGGCGCGGTCGTCGGATTGGGTTTACGAGCGCCCTTCATCATCTACGCAATCGCCCTGATCATCGCTGCTGCCGTCGTCTTCTTCAGCCTCGGTAATGTCGATTCGACCGAATCCGAGCACGATTCTGCAGTACCGATCATGTCGCTGCGCGCTGCGTTGAAAGTGCCCGCCTACCGGGCTGCTCTTTCCTCGAATTTCGCGACGGGGTGGGCAGTGTTCGGTGTGCGCGTTGCGTTGGTTCCGCTGTTCGTCGTCGCAGTTCTCGACCGTTCGGCTGCGGTGGCTGCAGTGGCGCTGGCGGTGTTCGCCGTCGGAAATGCACTGGTGCTGATCACGTCCGGGCGGCTGTCCGACGTCCGCGGGCGAAAACCGTTCATCGTTGCAGGTCTTGTCGTTGCGGGTATGGGAACCGCAGCCATCGGTCTGACCGATAATCTGGCTCTGTTCATGATCGCCTCCTTCGTTGCGGGTTTCGGGTCGGGATTGATGACACCGGCGCAGCAGGCTTCGGTGGCCGACATCATCGGCTCCCGTGCACGCGGTGGCCCGGTTCTCTCGACGTTCCAAATGGCATCGGACGTCGGGGCAATCCTCGGTCCCATCGTCGCCGGAATGGTAGTCGAGTACTACTCCTACGGAACGGCCTTCGTGATGTCCGGGGCGATCCTGCTCGCGGCGGCGGTGTGGTGGATGTTCGTAACGGATACGGCGAGTGCGGCAAAAGCAGCTGCCCGTAAGCAATGAACTGCTTCCGGCACCTCGCGCGTCCGCTGGATAGCACTCCGTACTATTTGCTTCGTGAGCCAAAAACGAACATCGAGTGCGAAGTACACCCCGCAACCGACGTCCAGTACCTCTACGTACGTTCTGGCCGCGGTGGCGGTACTCGTGGTCGCTGTGGTCGTCATCGTGGCGGTCATGTGGCAGCGCGGCAGTGACACCCCGCGTAACGACGGTTACGGCACGGTCGAAAACGCAGATGTGGAATTGACGGTTCTTCCCGAAGGCGTCGTCCAACTCGCAGCAGCAAATGCCGCGCCGGTCGTAGATCTGTTCGAAGATCCGATGTGCCCATTCTGCGGTGATCTGGAAGTCAAGCACGGCCAGGAGTTGGCACAAAAGATCGACGAGGGTGCGATAGCCGTTCGGTATCACCTGGTTGTGCTTCCTCAACTGGACGCTTCTTCGGCGAGCGGGAGCTACTCGAGTCGGGCGGTTGCTGCATCGCATTGTGTCGCGGCATCGGAAAACGCAATTGTTTATTCGGCATTTCACGCAGGCCTGTTCGGCGCAGAATTTCAACCCGAAGAAAACGGTGATTCCGACCGCACCGACACCGAACTAGCCGACCTCGCCCAGAAGAGTGGCGCAGGAGAGGCAACCACGGAGTGCATTCTGTCCGGGACGATGACCGATGTGGCCGCAGCGGACGCGGCGAGCGCCCGCGAAGCCCTGTCCGCTGCCGGCGCGGCCGGAACCCCCGGTGTTCTCGTCGATGGTCAGGTCGTCGATGCTCTCCGCGACTCGTCCTGGATCGAAGCGATCGGCTGACCGCACATATTGCTGTCTCAGCAGCGGATTTGTAGCAGTATGCGGCCATGGTGTAACTTCGTTCGAGCAACCGCAAAACAGTGCGGCTGTGAAGTACGGGGCTATGGCGCAGCTGGTAGCGCACCACACTGGCAGTGTGGGGGTCAGGGGTTCGAGTCCCCTTAGCTCCACCGAGTTCGTTCTGATAGCAGAAGTACCCACAAGCCCTGACCGTGATCCGGTCAAGGCTTGTGGTGTTTGTGGCGGTGAACAAGGAAGAAAATGGGGGCCACCTCTTGGTGGCCCCCATTTTCTTTGTTCCGACTTGCTGCCGCCCCGGTCGCCGGGCCGAGACCGGTCAGTGAGCAGCGTCGAATGCGTTCTCGACATCCAACGGAATTCGGCCTCGAGCCGAAATGGTGTGTCCGTTGGATTTTGCCCACTCGCGGATAGCCTTCGTCTGATTGGCATCGCGCTTCTGACCGGTCGAGGTGGCACCGACGGTCTTCTTGGCCCGCTTACCGCCGACACGGGCCGAGTGTTCGATGTAGTAATCCAGCTTGCGGTGGAACTCTTTGGCGTTCTTGTCGCTGAGGTCGATTTCGTAGCTGACGCCGTTGACGGAATAGCTTATGTGCTCTCCGCCGGAGTCGATCGGCTTGTCGTCGATATCGTCGACCAGTTGAACATAAACTTTCTTGGCCATTCTGGAGGTCTCCATTGATCAATCGGGATGAATCCAAGTAGAACTCAAGAAACTATACGACCGAATTCTCGAATAATCCATGTCAGCGACTGTGCATCGGAAGTTCCTGTTTTCATCTGTCCAGTAGAAATCTACGATATCGACGAAACAAGCTCGTGGAGCCGAACAATTGGAATCAGGAAAGATCCGTGCTCGGAGGCTGAGCTGCGAGCCTCATCTCGTCCAAGCCGACGAACTTCACCCGAGGACGCCCAGTGTCTTTTCCAGCCGAAACCTCTGCCTTGTCGATGCGTGCCCACGCAGGAAAGTCGAGTGCATCGGGCGCTTTCTTCTCCAGCAGTAGATCGAGCTCCGCGCGGTCCGCGCGGGCATGAGGAAGGCGATCCGCAGCTATGTCTTCGAGAAGGCTTCGAACGGTCTCGGCTGCACACTTCTTGTTGGTTCCGATCACGCCGGTGGGCCCGCGCTTTATCCAGCCTGTTGCATATGTTCCGGATACCGGCTCGCCTGAATTGTCGATCACGCGGCCTTCTTTGTTGGGAATCACGCCGACACCGGAATCGAACGGTACGCCTGGTATCTCACTTCCGTGATAACCGACCGAGCGCAGAATCAGACCGGTGTCGAGCATCTCTTCGGTCGAGGTTCGCTCAGCTTTCGCCGTGCCGGACTCATCGGTACGCAGTTCATTGTGTACCAGACGAACCGAGGTGACCGATTCTTCTCCGAGGATCTCGTCAGGGGAAACACAGAAACGGAGCACAATTCGCTTCCGGTTCGGGTCGGATCCCGCGCCCTGGCCCTGTCCGGCTGCAATCTCGCGAGCCAGTTCCACCTTCAACACGGTAGAGGGTTCGGCGGTGCCGGATTCCAGAGCTGCGAGTGTGGTGGCGTCTGGTTCGGCTTCTTCGGCTGACACCACGATGTCGATGTCGGCAGCATTCATCAACCCGATCATTTCGGGGTTCGTGTATGCAGCCTGCGCAGACCCTCGTCGACCCAGAACTACTACCTCGCGAATCTTGCTGCCTCGCAATGCCTCCAACGCGTGGTCAGCGATATCGGTGTTTTCGAGTTCGGTGGGCGAAACCAGCAGGACACGAGCGATGTCGAGGGCGACGTTTCCGTTGCCTACGATGACTGCTCTTTCGCTGGTCAGGTCGTAGGTGCGGTCGGCGTAGTCGGGGTGGCCGTTGTACCACCCGACGAATTCTGCCGCTGCGTGAGAGCCAGGAAGATCTTCCCCTGGAATTCCGAGGCGTCGATCATTGGAGGCGCCCGTCGCGTAGATGACCGCATCGTGGTGTTCGAGAAGTTCTTCGTGAGAGATATCGGAGCCGATCTCGACGCCGAGATGGATCCGTACCGACTTTTTGCCGCCGACCGCGCGGAAGAGATCGGTCACAGCCTTGGTACCTGGATGATCGGGTGCTACGCCCGCCCGAACCAGTCCGTACGGGGTCAACAGGCGGTCGTACATCTCGACCTCGATACCGCGGATGGATGCGAGTTCGGTGGCGGCGTAGAACGCCGCAGGGCCTGATCCGACGATGGCAATTCTGCGGCCGGTGAAGTCGACGCCTTTGAACGGCGAAGCAACCGTGTTGTACCCACTGCTCTGCATCGGGTGAAATTGGAAGTAGTTGGCATTTATCCCGAGGTATCGCTCGTGCTCGGGCTCCAATTCGTGGTCGGCGCGGATGGCGTCGACGGGGCATTCGTCCACACACGCACCGCAGTCGATGCAGGTATCCGGATCGATGTGCAGCATTTCCGAGGTCATGAAGCCAGGTTCGTCCGGCGTGGGGTGAATACAGTCGACTGGACACACATCGACGCACGATGCGTCGTTGCAGCAGGGTTGAAGAATCACGAACGTCATGAACCTGTTCTACCGCGAGATGCACTACTCCGTGGCCGGTTCACTACTCCTACTGCAACGGTTAGGTGTCGACTTGCTCACATTCCGCGTGCAGACTCGGATCGGCCGGTATGGCGCGACCCTGTTGGCCTTGCTTTCTGCTTTACCTATGACAAAAGTGTCTGCTGTTGGTGGTGTGCACCACAGAGGCTGCTGATTCTCGAGGTGAAAGAGGAGTGGCACGCGCTTTGGGGTGGATGTATCGATGATCGAGCGCGGGCGGCCAGTGCGTCCGGAGCGGACGTCACTGTCAGCATCCATGCGGACTCGACGGCTGTGGGCACCGATGCGGACAAGCATGCGTTCCACTTGATCGTTCCCAAGCTCACCATTCCCGACGTGAGCCGAAGCTCGAAACCGCCCCGAGTTCGACCGGGGAGAGTCCGCTCGCGCGCTTGCTTGCCGGGATCGAACCCTACGTCGATTCCGTCGGGATCGACGGATTGTCGGATTCGGTGACCGATGACAACGTTCGGTCGGTGTCGAACTTCGCGCAGGGCCTGCTGAAGCAGATGCTCGCCACCGAGTAGCCTCACGACTCGTGGCGCGCGCACTCGGAGACCGAAGGATTCCTGTAATTCTCGTCTCGGGATTTCTCGGTGCGGGCAAGACGACGTTGCTCAATCACCTGCTTCGCCACAATCGAGGAATTCGCATCGGAGTCATCGTCAACGACTTCGGCTCCATCAATATCGATTCGATGATGGTTGCCGGTCAAGTAGATTCGATGGTGTCCCTCGGTGACGGGTGCATCTGCTGCGCCGTGGACATCGAGGAAATGGACTCGATGTTCGACGTCCTGTCCGAGCCTGCGAGGGCACTCGACGTGATCGTTGTCGAGGCCAGTGGCATCGCGGAGCCGAGGAGCCTCATTCGGATGGTGCTTGCCAGCAAGAATTCTGCGATCGTCTACGGCGGGCTTGTCGGAGTCGTCGATGCAGTCGAATTCGGCGCCACCGTCGAACGGCATCCCGAGATCGAACAACACCTCCGACTCGCAGACCTCGTGGTGCTCAACAAGACCGACCGACTCGACGATGCCGAGACGGCCGCGGTTCTCGACAGTGTCCGCGAGAGAGTCGGAGACGTCCCGATCATGGCGACCAGACATGGCCGCGTCGACGCAGCGTTACTTTTCGATGTTCCGACACGTGCTGACGACAGAAGCTCGGCACGGCAATTGTCGTTCGACGAGGTGCTGTACGAGGACGCGGATCTAGGCGATCACTCGCAGCATCTGCACGCCGCCTATACGACTACGAGCTTCGAGACCGAGGAGCCCATGGATCCGCGCCGCTTCATCGAGGTGATGGAGAATCCGTCGGGCGAGGTCTACCGCGCCAAAGGGTTTGTGTATTTCGGCGTGGATGGCTACGCGGGAAAATACGTACTCGGAACGGTCGGTCGGCACATCCGACTCGAATCGACCCCCTGGGGACGCGACGAGCGAAGAGTGACCTCACTGGTATTGATCGGAACGGACATCGACGAAGAATTGGTCGAGGTCCGTCTGCTCGACTGTATCCGTCGGACCGGGGACTCGACCGATCGAGCGGCGATGCTACCGGTCCATCGATACACGCCGAATTCGGCGTAGACAGACGCCCTGCTCCAGCAGTCAGAGGCCGACCCATTCCGAGGTACCCGTGGCGAAATGCTGACGCTTCCAGATGGGAACTTCGGACTTGATGCGTTCGACGAGCGTGGCGCACGTCGCGAAGGCCTCCGCACGATGCGGTGACGCGACCGCGGCGACCAGCGCGATATCGCCGACGACGAGGTCCCCGACGCGATGTACTGCCGCGACGGGCAACCCTGATTGCGCGGCCACTTCCGCGCAACACGCACGGAGGAATTTCTCTGCATCGGGATGCGCCTGATATTCGAGTGCGGAAACAGCTTGTCCGCCATCGTGATTGCGCACCACGCCGCTGAAGAGTACGACCGCACCGTGCTCCGGCCCGGCGACTGCAGCCTCGACGATATCGATATCGATCCGATCCTTCGAGATTTCTGCCAGAGGCTCGTTCACGGCAATGCGCCTTCCTGTGTTTCGGCGTGCAGACCGTCACCGGCAACCTGTGCGAGCAGATGGTCGAGGATCGGCCCGAGAACCGAGAGCCCGTCCTTCACGCCCCCGGGGGACCCAGGCAGATTCACGATGAAGGTCGTTCCTGCAAGCCCGGTCAGTCCACGACTCAAGGTCGCATGTGGAGTGACGGTGGTCCCCTTGGCCCGAATCGCGTCGGCGATCCCGGGGAGTTCGCGATCGAGAACTGCTCGCGTCGCCTCGGGAGTGGCATCGGTCGGTGACACGCCCGTACCTCCGGTGCTGATGACCAGTGACGGCGCACCGGTCAGTGCGTCGTCCAGGCCGGATGCAATGTCGGCATCAGCAAATACCAGCGGCCCGCGAACAGTGAACTCGCGCTCCTGCAACCACCGCGCTATCACCGGGCCGGTGGTGTCCTCGCGGGTACCTCGCGCACCACCGGTCGACGCGACGAGTACCACAGCCGATCTTGTTCCAGCGCTAGGTGTTTCGTGGTCCTTCTCGACACCCGGAGACCACCGTCCACGCTTTCCGCCCTCTTTGCTCAGCAGACGGACGTTGTTCATGGTTGCGGACGGGTCGACGGCCTTGACCATGTCATGCAGGGTGAGACCGGCGACGGCTACGGCCGTCAGCGCCTCCATTTCCACTCCCGTCGGGCCGGTGGTCTTTGCCGTCGCCTCGACAGTGATCGTCGTTTCGGTGAATCCGAAGCGCACATCCACCGAGGACAGTGCCAGTTGATGGCACAGCGGTATCAGCTCGGAGGTCTTCTTGGCCCCGGAAATACCCGCGATTCGAGCCGTGGCCAACACATCTGCCTTCGGCATCCCATCGGCGCGGACGAGGGACACAACCTCGGCAGTGGTGGCGAGTTCGCCTGCAGCGACTGCTATTCGGGTGGTGTCGGACTTGTGGGACACGTCGACCATGCGAGCGCGGCCTTCGGAATCGACATGGGAAAAACTTGTCATAACGGCAACACTGTCACTTCGGACCCTGCTTTCATCTCGGTCACTTCGACGGGCACGTCCACCAACACATCTGCCCATGCCATCGCGGCGACGAGGTGCGAACCTGCTCCGGCGATCAAGGTCACGGTTTCTCCCTCCAGCTTTCCTCGCAGAAACTGCCGTTTGCCTGCGACGGAGGTGACGTCTGCTGCCAGCTTCGCCACCCGGGTCGGCACCGGCGGTATGCCTGCTGCCTCACGCAGCACATCACGTGCGAACACCAGGAACGAGACGACGGTGCTCACTGGATTACCTGGAAAGTTCAATATGGGAACGCCGTCGACGACGGCTGTACCTTGAGGTCCGCCTGGCTGCATCCGCACCGGCCCGAAGTGCCCACCCAATGGGAGCAACACATCCTTCACGACCTCGAAATCACCCATGGACACCCCGCCGGAGGTGATGATGAGCTCGGATTCGGCGGCAGCAGCGGTGACGATGCGATGGAAGTCCGCAGGCTCGTCCGAGCTGCGGTGTACGCCTGTGACTTCGGCACCGTTGCTCCGGAGATGAGATGCCAGTGCGATGCCGTTGGAATCGAAAATTTGGCCTAGCCGTAGTGACGAGCCCGCCTCGACGAGTTCGGCGCCGGTGGTGATCACAGCAACCCGTGGACGACTGCGAACCTGCGTGTGCGTCAAGCCGACTGCGGCAAGGACTGCGATGTGACGGGGTTCGAGAAGTTGGCCCGCGTGGATCAGCGTGGTACCGGCGATGACATCGCTGCCCTGCTCGCGAATGTAGTCGCCGGGTTGGCGGGACACCTCGATCGTGACCGAATGCTCGTCCCCTGCAGTGGTGTGCTCGACGGGCACGATGGTGTCCGCGCCTTCCGGCACTGGGGCGCCGGTCATGATCTTGACGCTGGCCCCGGGTTGCAGTGCGGCAGGCCCCGTCGCTCCCGCGGCCACTGTGCCCGCCACTGCCAGGTTTACCGGAACCGTGGTGATCGCCGACGAGTGGACTGCGTATCCATCCATCTGCGAATTCCTGAACAGTGGAAGATCGACCGGCGAAGCGACGTCCGCGTAGGCGACGCGGCCCAGGGCGTCGCTCAGCAGGACCGACTCTGCGGTGCGTGTCTTCAAGGGATCGAGTAGGCGTCGAACGTGAGCGGCATGGTCTTCGACCGAGGCCGCGCTCATGCTCCGTTCGCCTTCGGGGCCGACGTGGCGCGGATCTTCATATTTCGATCCTAGGCGTGCGTGTATTCGAAATTGGGGGCGGCCGAACCCCGTCGCTCTGTAAGGAACGGCATACTGGACGCGTAGCGTTGTCGGGGCGAGGATTCGCTCTTGTTTCTCGAGGAGGGTGCACATGACCGTCAGCAGTGTCGTCGGACTCGGTATCCCCTCCATAAAGGGTCCTGGGGCGTTTTCGGTGGACGACCGGCCCGATGTACCGGTTCTGATCGACCGGTTCGGCCGGGTGGCGCGCGATCTGCGGGTGTCCATCACCGAAAAGTGTTCGCTCCGTTGTACTTATTGCATGCCTGAAGAAGGTCTGCCTGTCATCCCGGCCGAAAACCTGCTCACTGCCGAGGAGATTGCGCGAGTGGTGTCCCTCGCGGTACATCGACTCGGCGTCGAAGAAGTGCGCTTCACCGGTGGTGAACCGCTCATGCGGGCCGATCTGACCGACATTCTCGCCCGATGTGCACAGCGAGTGCCCGGTATTCCCCTTGCGATGACCACCAACGCCATCGGTTTGGAACATCGGGCGGAGGGCCTCGTCGAAGCCGGGCTGAGCCGAGTCAACGTCTCGCTCGACTCGATCGACCGCGTGCATTTCGCCGAACTCACCCGACGCGATCGTCTGCCGTCCGTCATGGCGGGAATCCGGGCAGCGAAGCGAGCCGGATTGAACCCTGTCAAAGTGAACGCCGTACTCATGCCGGAGACGCTGCACGGTGCAGGCGACCTGCTCGAGTGGTGCCTGAACGAAGGCGTGGCCCTTCGATTCATCGAGCAGATGCCGCTCGACGCCGATCACGAATGGGCGCGTTCGAACATGCTCGACGCGCAGCAACTGCTCGATGTGCTCGCAACACGTTTCGACCTCACCGAAATCGGGCGCGAGGATCCGTCTGCGCCGGCCGAGGAGTGGGCAGTCGGCGGAACCGACGCCACCGTAGGCATCATCGCGTCCGTCACCAGGTCGTTCTGCTCCGACTGCGACCGAACTCGGCTCACCGCCGAAGGAACAGTGCGGTCGTGTTTGTTCAGCGACGAGGAAACCGACCTGCGGGCGGCGATGCGCGGGGGAGCAACCGATGACGAACTCGCTGCACTGTGGCGCGGTGCAATGTGGAACAAATGGGCAGGACACGGAATCGATGCCGAAGGTTTCGTTCCACCGACGAGAAGCATGGGAGCAATAGGTGGTTGAGGTTCGTTACTTCGCAGGTGCGGCGGACGCGTCGGGATGTGCTGCCGAGACGTTCGACCTGCCCATGGGCAGCGATATCGCGGCGTTGAAAGTTGCGGTAGCTCACAGGCACGGCGGAAAGGTGGCCGATGTTCTGCGCGTGTCTGCATTTCTGATCGGTGACGATCTCACGCGTGATCCCACAGCGACGTTCGGTGATCGAGTCGACATCCTGCCACCGTTCGCGGGCGGCTAGCCCAAGAGCTCAGTTCTCGGTGGTCCACCAATCGTCGAACGGAGTGACCGGAACCGCGCGCTTGTGCCTGGAGTTCAAGAACATTCTTTCCAGTTTCTCGGCGACCGCTTCGGTCACGTCCTTGCCTTCGAGATAATCGTCGATCTGCGCATACGTCACACCCAGGGCCTCTTCGTCGGGAAGCGCTGGACGATCATCCTCCAAATCCGCAGTGGGTACCTTCTTCCACGTGCTCTCCGGCGCATCGAGTTCTCGTAGCAGCTCGGCCCCCTGACGCTTCGTCAGCCCGGTAAGAGGTGTGATGTCCACCCCGCCGTCGCCGAATTTGGTGAAGAATCCGGTGATCGCCTCGGCTGCGTGATCAGTGCCGACCACGACGTAGCCGAGTTCGCCGGCGAGTGCGTACTGCGCCACCATGCGCTCACGAGCCTTGATGTTGCCGCGCACGAAGTCGCGAACCGCGTCGTTGCCCAGAGCGTCCGCTGCCGAGGCGGCCGCGGCATCGGCCGATGCCTTGATATTGACGGTCACGGTCCGGTCGGGATCGATGAACGACAGCGCGATGGATGCATCGTCTTCGTCGGCCTGCACGCCGTAGGGGAGTCGCACGGCAAGAAATCCAGCTTCGGTGCCTTCGCTGCGAAGTTCGGTGACCGCGCGTTGAGCCAGCTTTCCGGTCAATGTGCTGTCCTGACCGCCGCTGATGCCGAGCACGAACCCCGTGGCGGGCGTCGAACGGAGGTAGTTCTTGAGAAAGTCGACGCGTCGGGTGATCTCGGAGGAGGGATCGATGGTCGACTGGACCGCGAGTTCGCGTTGAATTCGAGTGCGCAGTTCGGAACGGATGAGAGGCATCACGCCATCTTAGGTGTGCTCCGTACACTGCAGGAGATGACAGCGAAGACCTTTTCGAAGTCCGATCGCAGTGCCCACCCCGACTTCTTTGCAGCCGAAGCAGCCGGGCTTGCGTGGTTACGAGCGGGCGGCGGCACGACCGTCGATGTTTTGAACGTCGGACCGACACATATCGATCTTGCCCGACTGGATCCCGGCTCGCCGACGCAGGCCGTGGCCCGCGCGTTCGGGGCTGGGCTCGCCACCGTCCACGGTAGCGGGGCTCGTGGGTTCGGTTGTCCTCCAGATGGTTTCGATGGTCAGCTATTTATCGGGGCAAGGCCGATGTCGAGCGTCGAGCACCCGTCGTGGGGCTCGTTCTACGTCGAGGAAAGGGTTCTTCCGTTCCTGCGGGTAGCGCTCGAGGTGGGAAACGTGACGCCGAGTCAGACTGCTGATATCGAGCGTGCGTGCGAGAGAGTTGGTGCGGGCTGCGTCGAAGACGGCGAGACCCCGAGCCGCATTCACGGAGATCTGTGGACTGGCAATGTCGTATGGACCGATTCCGGCGCGGTGATGATCGATCCGGCAGCGCACGGCGGTCACCGTGAAACCGATCTGGCAATGCTGGAACTGTTCGGTTGTCCACTTCTGCCGGACATCGTCGACGGCTATCAGTCGGTGTTTCGACTGCGCGAGGGCTGGGAGACGCGTATTCCGTTGCACCAGTTGCATCCTTTGGCCGTGCACGCAGCGGGGCACGGCCCGTCGTACGGTGCGGCACTTCATCGCGCTGCGGTGGCGGTGGAACGGCTCTACTGACGGGTTGCTCGACGGACCAGGTCTTCCCAGCCGTCGGCGAGCCGTTGCATCGACATGCCGAGGTCGCGGAATTGGTGCAGGACGAGTGTTGCTTCGAGCGGTGTCAGGAGTCCGTAAGCGAGGAGTTCGAGGTCGCCCTCTACGTCGGCAGTGCGGAGGAGGTTCAGGACGTGCGTGTAGTTGACCCTGTGCGCAGGTGCGGAATATCGCAGTTCCGGTGAGTTTTCGGCTGCGCGCATGACCTCTCCTTGAACCTCGACGAGATTCAAGCGGGCGCGCCCGAACGCGACCAACCGGTCGATCGGGTCCGCTCCTGGGCCCAGCGGTGGGGGACCGAACAGGAAACCGTGCTGGAGCTCCTTCTCGGTATGGTCCACCAACGCCTGCATGAGCCCGGATCGGCTTCCGAATCGTCGGAATACTGTGCCCTTGCCCACGCCGGCTCGGGCGGCCAGTGCGTCCATCGTGACAGCGTCCGCCCCGATTGTGGCGACCAGTTCGGTGGCTGCGTCCAGTAGGAGGCGGCGGTTACGTGCGGCATCGCAGCGCTCGGTTTCCTCGCCTGCAATAGGGAGTATGAAGTCGGTCACAAGCGCAACCATACCTGCCCCGGGGACATAAATGGACCACAGTCCGCTTAGGTGGTAGGAATGCATCTACACCCGTCGCAGCTCTAACTTTCGAAGGACTTCTTTCATGTCGCAAGCTCACGTACTGGTTCTTGTCGGCAGTCTTCGTGCCGACTCCGTGAACAAGCAGATTGCCCACACCGCTGCCGCACTCGTACCGGAGGGTGTCGACGCGCTCGTGTACGAAGGACTTGCTGATGTGCCGTTCTACAACGAGGACCTCGACGTCGAGGGCACGGTGCCTGCAGCTGCCCTGAATCTGCGTGCAGCGGCCGAGGGGGCCACCGCGTTTCTGTTCGTCACTCCCGAATACAACGGCACCATTCCCGCGGTCTTGAAGAACGCCATCGATTGGCTGTCTCGTCCGTATGGGGTGGGTGCCGTGCAAGGAAAGCCGGTTGCTGTCATCTCCGCCTCGCCGAGCGGTAACGGGGCCAAGTGGGCTCATGACGACACACGTAAGTCGGTCGGTATTGCGGGCGGAAAGGTTCTCGAGGACGTCGTGCTCACCATCGGCGGCACCATGGACAAGTTCGGTTCCGCACATCCCCGTGAAAACGCAGAGGTGTCGGCACAGATTTTCGCGGTGGTGGCCGAGTTGGTCAAGGCATCGCACGAGCTCGTCGGCGCCTGATTCGAAGCGCCCCGATCCTGGAGCGAACTGCTCTGTCGAGGCGTCGTGGAGTAGCCCCCGAATTGTGTGTTCGGGGGCTCTCTGCTGCCTACGGGTCGCAAATTTCACCCTCCGGGTGCAGCGTGTCGACTTGCGGTTGAATGGGCGGCTCATTTTCGGCTGCGAGGTATATGTGCACCATGGGAATGCGTGATGCACGACACGCCGACTCGGCCTCGACTTTTGGCCCATCTCGAGAGTGTGACCAGCGAATGTCAGGGATGTTGTTCGCAACATCTCGTGTTCTAGCTATAAGTTGGACACTAGGTGTAGTGTCTGAACAACCGAGAGGCCGCAACGCTCCCCGCCGAGAAAACCGGTACGGAGCCCGTGAAATCCCGCTTGGAACTGCTCGAATTCGGGTTCGTATCCGGAATCGGCACACAGCCGAAAAAGAAGTTCGAAAAGCTATTCCGCAGTGCATTACGAGCATCTCGGTGAACTCCGCGATGCTGGACAGTGAGAAGGGAACCACATGAGCGTCACCGTCTACACCAAGCCCGCTTGCGTTCAGTGCAATGCCACCTACCGCGCCCTCGACAAGGAGGGTATCGAGTACTCGATCATCGATATTTCGCAAGACACCGAGGCTCGCGACTACATCATGGCGCTCGGCTACCTGCAGGCGCCGGTCGTCGTTGCCGGCGACACTCATTGGTCGGGGTTTCGCCCCGATCGCATCAAGTCGCTCACCGCAAGCGTTGCTTGAACAGAAGACGGAGATGAGCAGGTGTGACGTTCACCAGTCTCGATTCGGCTCGGCTTCCTGGCTCGACGCACCCACTGGTGTATTTCTCGAGTGCGTCGCAGAACACACATAGATTCGTCACCAAGTTAGATCTTCCGTCGAGTCGGATACCGATTCACCGGCCGGAAGAATTTCGGGTAGACCAGCCGTACGTTCTGATCGTCCCGACCTACGGCGGTGGCACCACATTTTCCGGCCGTGACACCAATTACGTTCCCAAGCAAGTGATCAAGTTTCTCAATGACAAGCACAACCGGTCCTTGATCAGGGCAGTCATCGCAGCTGGTAACACCAACTTCGGTGACTCGTTCTGTTTTGCGGGCGATGTCATCTCACAGAAGTGCGCTGTTCCTTACCTTTATCGCTTCGAATTGATGGGGACCCCCGAAGACGTAGATCGCGTTCGGGACGGTCTCGGCGATTTCTGGGAGCGGGAGTCGCGACGAGCGGCGCACACCTACTGACATCAGTACGAGTTCAGCAGTACAAGACGCACGAAGAAAGTGGAGCACCCGCCGTGGCACCGACAATCACTGATACAGCACCCGCCCAGACAACCGTCCGCGCGGATGGTGATCTCGACTATCACGCGCTGAACGCGATGCTGAATCTGTATGGCCCCAATGGGGAGATTCAGTTCGAGAAGGACCGCGAAGCGGCCAACCAATACTTCCTGCAGCACGTCAACCAGAATACTGTGTTCTTTCACGATCTGGATGAGAAGCTGGACTACCTGGTCGAGGAAAACTATTACGAGGCAGAGGTTCTCGATCAGTACTCCCGCGAGTTCGTCAAGTTCCTCATCAACCACGCCTACTCGAAGAAGTTCCGCTTCCCGACGTTTCTGGGTGCCTTCAAGTACTACACCTCGTACACGCTGAAGACGTTCGACGGCAAGCGTTACCTCGAGCGGTTCGAAGATCGAGTCTGCATGGTTGCCCTGACTCTCGGTGCAGGTGACGAAGCCCTTGCCGCCGATCTGGTCGACGAAATCATCGCCGGTCGTTTCCAGCCCGCGACTCCGACCTTCCTCAACTCCGGTAAGAAGCAGCGTGGTGAGCCGGTTTCGTGCTTCCTGCTGCGCATCGAAGACAACATGGAATCGATCGGTCGATCGATCAACTCCGCGCTGCAGCTGTCCAAGCGCGGCGGTGGAGTTGCGTTGCTGCTCAGTAATATTCGCGAAGCAGGCGCCCCGATCAAACGAATCGAAAACCAGTCCTCGGGCGTCATTCCGATCATGAAGCTACTCGAGGACTCCTTCTCGTACGCGAACCAGCTCGGTGCGCGTCAGGGTGCAGGCGCTGTGTACTTGCATGCGCACCATCCCGATGTCTACAAGTTCCTCGATACCAAGCGTGAGAACGCGGACGAGAAGATTCGTATCAAGACGCTCTCACTCGGAATCGTCATCCCGGACATCACGTTCGAGTTGGCGAAGAAGAACGAAGACATGTATCTCTTCTCGCCGTACGACGTAGAGCGGATCTACGGGGTGCCGTTCGCGGACATCAACGTCAGCGAAACGTATTACGAGATGGTCGACGACAAGCGGATCCGCAAGACGAAGATCAAGGCGCGCGAGTTCTTCCAGACACTCGCCGAGTTGCAGTTCGAATCCGGATACCCGTACATCATGTTCGAGGACACCGTGAATCGGGCCAATCCGGTGAAGGGCAAGATCACACACTCGAACCTGTGCTCGGAAATTCTGCAGGTCTCGACCCCGTCGACGTTCAACGACGATCTGTCGTACAGCCATGTCGGCAAGGATATTTCCTGCAATCTCGGCTCGCTGAACATCGCCAAGACAATGGATTCGCCCGATTTCGGCAAAACCATCGCAGTGGCGATCCGCGGCCTGACAGCTGTGTCCGATCAGACCCACATCTTCTCGGTTCCGTCGATCGAGCAGGGGAACAACGACTCTCACGCTATCGGCCTCGGCCAGATGAACCTGCATGGGTATTTGGCGCGCGAGCGGATTCACTACGGATCCACCGAGGGCATCGACTTCACGAACATCTACTTCTACACCGTGGTATTCCATGCAATCCAGGCGTCGAACCAACTCTCGATCGCGCGCGGTGAATACTTCAAGGGTTTCCCGGACTCCAAGTACGCATCGGGTGAATTCTTCGACAAGTACACCGACGAGGTCTGGGAGCCTGTCACGTCCCGCGTCGCGGCGCTGTTCGCCGACGCCGGTGTGTACATTCCGACGCAGGCAGACTGGTCCGCATTGAAGGCGTCGGTGCAAGAACACGGCATCTACAACCAGAACCTGCAGGCAGTGCCGCCGACGGGGTCGATTTCCTACATCAACAACTCGACCTCCTCGATCCACCCGGTTGCGGCAAAGATCGAGATCCGCAAGGAAGGCAAGATCGGGCGGGTCTACTACCCGGCGCCGTACCTGAACAACGACAACCTGGAGTTCTACCAGGACGCGTACGAGATCGGGTACGAGAAGATCATCGACACCTACGCTGCGGCAACGCAACACGTCGATCAGGGGTTGTCCTTGACGCTGTTCTTCAAGGACACCGCCTCGACCCGCGACATCAACAAGGCGCAGATCTACGCATGGCGTAAGGGGATCAAGACGCTGTATTACATCCGCCTACGTCAGTTGGCGTTGGAAGGCACCGAGGTGGAGGGTTGCGTTTCCTGCATGCTGTAGAGCTTTCGTCGTCGTAGTTCCTGTGCGTGGCTGCGAGTACGCACAGGGACTACGACACACATCTTGTGTCGAGGATTACCTCCCACCACAACGGGTAGTGTCCAGGCAAGCCAACGTTCGGCAGTGTTACACCGGTAGTAAAGGAAGCATCGTGAAGCTCATCGATCGTGTCTCGGCCATCAACTGGAATCGCGTCCAGGATGACAAGGACTCGGAGGTGTGGGAGCGCCTGACCAGCAATTTCTGGCTGCCGGAGAAGGTGCCGGTCTCGAACGACATCCCTTCGTGGGAGACGTTGAATGCAGTCGAGAAGCAGTTGACGATGCGGGTGTTCACCGGACTCACACTGCTGGACACGATCCAGGGGACAGTCGGAGCGGTCAGCCTCATTCCCGACGCGATCACCCCGCACGAAGAGGCTGTCTACACGAACATCGCGTTCATGGAGTCGGTACATGCGAAGAGCTACAGCTCGATCTTCTCCACACTGAGCTCCACGCGAGACATCGACGACGCGTTCCGGTGGTCCGAGGAGAACGTCAATCTGCAGCGTAAAGCCGAGATCGTGCTGAAGTTCTATCACGGTGACGATCCACTCAAGCGAAAGGTCGCGTCGACCCTGCTCGAGTCTTTCTTGTTCTACTCGGGCTTCTACCTGCCGATGTACTGGTCCTCACGAGCCAAGCTCACCAACACCGCCGACCTGATCCGGTTGATCATCCGTGACGAAGCTGTGCACGGTTACTACATCGGATACAAGTATCAGCGGGGTCTGGAGAAGGTCACCGAAGCCGAGCGCGAAGAACTCAAGAACTACACGTTCGAGTTGCTGTTCGAACTGTACGACAACGAGGTCGAGTACACCCAGGATCTCTACGACGAGATCGGGCTCACCGAGGACGTCAAGAAGTTCCTGCGATACAACGCGAACAAGGCACTGAACAACCTGGGATACGAAGGGCTGTTCCCGAAGGACGAAACCGACGTGAACCCAGCCATCTTGTCGGCGCTGTCACCCAACGCCGATGAGAATCACGATTTCTTCTCGGGCTCGGGCTCGTCGTACGTCATCGGTAAGGCAGTCAACACCGAAGACGACGACTGGGACTTCTGACCCCGGGACAGTGGGGTGTGTTCGGCACCCGGCCGGTAGCCGAACACACCCGGAACCGGTGATCAACTACGAAACCAGGCCTCGACCGAGTCGTCGAGCGCTTTGTCGATTCGCAAACGTGAAGTCTCCGAGAGGGTTTCCGGTAGCGCGTCGGACTTGAACCATTCGACTGCCAAGTTTTCGTCATCGGCGATGTGCGCTTCGCCTCCAGTGCGGCGGGCCAGGAACGTGAGATCGAGGTACTGCGCCTGGTCGCCGTTCGGGTAGGTGATCGGCCCGGTGACATCGACGCTCGTCAACCGAATCAATTCTGCATCGATCCCGGTCTCCTCGGTGACCTCACGTAGCGCCGCGGGTCCGGGTTCCTCGCCGGGTTCGAGAATGCCCGACACCACTGCCCAGAGGCCGTTGTCGCGTCGCCTCGTGAGGAGTATCCGGTCATCGTCGTCCAAGACCACTGCGCTGACGCCGGAAAGCCAGAGCGGGGCTGTACCCACTCGTCGTCGGAGCGAGAGGACGAACTCGGGTACCGGCACCTCAGGAAGCGTATGCGTTGAGGGAGTTCTTCACGTCCGCAAGAATCGCCCGCGCGGCGACGATACCGCTCCCGGACCACACTGTGTCGTCGACGGCGAACACGCGGCCGTCCTTCACCGATCCGAGCTCGAGCCACGGATCGCTGCGCAGGACCTCGGTTCCGAACGATTCGCCCTCGTCGCCGTCGAAGCGCACGTAGACGATGTCGCCTTCCGCCGCGAGCAGATCGTCGGGGGCGACGGTGACTTCACCATCGCGTTGCGCAGGTGGGCGCTGAACGCCGATCTCGGCGAGTACCTGCCCGGCGAACGACGTCGTGGAATCGGTGACGATCGAATCAGGAAGGAAACGCACGAGGGAGGCTTGGGTCTGGACGGCGTCGACGTCGCGGCCGGCCTGCTGAGCGTCGGCACTGAATCGAGCGAGTTCGTCGAATCCGGTCCGGCCACGTCCGAGGGCAGCAGCCGACTGCAGGAAGGTCCCCTTCCAGCCATCATCGGAGCTCGTAAAGACGGTGGGTGCGATACCGCTGAGGGCCGCGTAAGTATCCGGGCCCAGTGAATCGGACCCGATGATGAGGTCGGGGGCGAGAGTGGCGACCGCCTCGATGTCCGGCGCGCCGACAGTTCCGACGCTCGGAACTCTCGCTATGCCCGGTCCCAGATACAGCTCTTGGTCACCGTCCCCACGGAAGTCGGGGTCGAGCGTCGCCGCACCGACGACTCGTTCCCAGACTCCCACCGCGCAGCTGGCATCGAGCGAAGCTGCATCGAGCACCACGATCCGCATGGGATCGGCCGGAACCTCGCTGATTCCTTCGGTGTGACCGACCGGTCGCACCGATCCTTCTATACCGGTGGGATCGAGCGGAGCAGCCTCAGGGCACAGACCGGCAGTCTTGCGGTCGTTGCCGACGACACCCGCTCCGGCAATGTTGGTCGTGCTCCGGACGATGGTCGACGCGTCGTCCGAGGACGAGGGGGGAGTGGAGCACCCGGCCGTGAACAGGGCGACGCCGATGGCGAGAATCAGCCCGGCGCGCGAAGTCGAGGTCACGGTCGACAGGCCTGAGGTAGTGGACAACTCGTGCGTTCCTAACGGGAGTGGGATGCGCTCACACCATATCGGTCCACTGCCGTCGACCCCTTCACATGGTGGTGCGAGCGTCAATTGGTTTCGTTGTCCGGAGGGCTCGTACAATCGAATACGACACACGGTAGGACCGGTTCGGCGCTGCTCTGTGGGACGGTCTACGATTCGTGGAGCGCAAGACACCAGGACGTCGCCTCGTGGTTCGAGGTACGACGCGCATTCAGGAGGATCAGTGACTGCCCTAGCGCCTAGGCCCACTCCCGCTGTGGAAGCGGTGAGGCCTTTTCCGCCGCGGATGGGACCCAAGGGTTCATTCGTTCACAAGGCGGTGACGACGACAGATCCCAAGGTGTTGGGGATCATGTACATCGTGACATCGATTGCGTTTTTCCTTGTCGGTGGCTTGATGGCGTTGCTCATGCGCGCCGAGCTGGCGGTACCGGGGATGCAGTTCCTGTCGAACGAGCAGTACAACCAGCTGTTCACCATGCACGGCACGATCATGCTGCTGCTGTACGCGACGCCGATCGTGTTCGGCTTCGCCAACTACATCCTGCCGCTGCAGATCGGTGCGCCGGACGTGGCGTTCCCGCGGTTGAACGCCTTCTCGTATTGGCTCTACCTGTTCGGTGCGTTGGTCGCCTCGGCAGGATTCATCACCCCCGGCGGTGCTGCTGACTTCGGTTGGACCGCGTACACCCCGCTTTCGAGTGCATTGCACTCGCCGGGTGTCGGTGCAGATCTGTGGATCATGGGTCTCGCGATCGCAGGCCTCGGCACCATCCTCGGTGCGGTGAACATGATCACGACGGTCATCTGCTTGCGTGCGCCGGGTATGACGATGTTCCGGATGCCCATTTTCACGTGGAACATCCTGGTCACCAGCATTCTTATTCTTCTTGCTTTCCCGCTGTTGACGGCGGCACTGTTGGGATTGGCAGCAGATCGACATCTCGGTGCGCATCTGTTCGACCCGGCGACCGGTGGAGTGTTGTTGTGGCAGCACTTGTTCTGGTTCTTCGGCCACCCCGAGGTGTACATCATCGCGTTGCCGTTCTTCGGGATCGTGTCCGAGGTGTTCCCGGTCTTCTCGCGTAAGCCGATGTTCGGATACACCACCTTGATCTACGCAACGATCGCGATCGCTGCTCTCTCGATCGCGGTGTGGGCTCACCACATGTACGCCACGGGTGCGGTGCTGTTGCCGTTCTTCTCGTTCATGACGTTCTTGATCGCGATACCGACCGGTGTGAAGATCTTCAACTGGATCGGCACTTTGTGGCGAGGTCAGGTGACACTGGAGACCCCGATGCTGTTCGCATTCGGCTTCTTGATCACGTTCCTCTTCGGCGGCCTCTCCGGAGTGCTGCTCGCCAGCCCGCCGATCGACTTCCACGTCACCGACACCTACTTCGT
>JBBPZN010000019.1:0-20638 GCA_038198705.1 Mycobacteriales bacterium | reverse complement strand
TCGGTGAATTCGTCCAGGCACGTGTCCGCCATGAGCACAGTCGAGTCACCGAGATCGGCTTTCAGGCGCCGAAGTCCGCGATTGAGGATTCCGTCGGGATCACTTGCTCCGGAACCGTCCGCGTCCTTGTCCTCGGGTCGCGGTACGCCGAACAGCATCAGACCACCTACGCCCGCCGCCACCGCCTCTTCTGCGGCGGTGCTCAGCGAGTCGAGCGTGTGCTGAAAGACACCGGGCATCGAGGAAATCTCGCGCGGCTCGCTCAGCCCGTCCGCCACGAACATGGGCAGCACCAGATGCCGCGCTTGCAAAGACGTCTCAGCCACCAACCGACGCAACGCCGGAGTCCGGCGCAGTCGGCGTGGGCGGTCTACGGGAAACAACTGTACGAGCCCTCCTTCGTCGGGCAGCTGCGTGGAAACACCTCTACCAGAGCCGTTTCCACGCACCTTGGGAGTCAGCGCCTGCGACTCTTCTTACGCGGGGGTGGCAATGCACCTTCGGCGCGCAGACGAGCAGCATGTTCGGCCAGTGCCTCGATGAGTGGACCGACCTGTGCGGTCTCCGGCTGAACGTCGACTCGCAGACCGAACTCGACAGCAGTCTCTGCCGTCTTCGGACCGATACACGCAACGAGCGTGCGTGCGTGCGGCTTTCCAGCGATACCGACGAGATTTCGAACAGTCGAACTCGACGTGAAGCACACCGCGTCGAACCCTCCGGTCTTGATCATCTCGCGGGTCTCGGCGGCCGGCGGGGCAGCGCGCACGGTTCGGTAGGCAGTGACATCGTCGATCTCCCACCCGCGCTCACGAAGTCCTTCGGCAACCGTTTCGGTAGCGATATCGGCACGCGGCAACAGAACCCGATTGACCGGGTCGAACACCTCGTCGTACGGCGGGAAGTCCTCGAGGAGACCGAGGGAAGACTGCTCGCCCGACGGCAGCAGTTCGGGGTTGATACCGAACGACCGAACCTTCTCCGCCGTCGCTTCGCCGACGCACGCGATCTTCACACCCGAAAATGCACGGGCATCGAGACCGAACTCTTCGAACTTCTCCCACACTGCGCGTACTGCATTGGTCGAGGTGAACACGACCCACTGGTACCTGCCGTCGACCAGGCCCTTGACCGAGCGCTCCATCTGAGCCGGGCTACGCGGAGGTTCGACGGCAATGGTTGGAACCTCGATCGGGATGGCACCGTGCGTCACCAGGCGATCGCTCATCTCGCCTGCCTGATCCTTGGTGCGCGGCACCAGAACGGTCCAGCCGTACAATGCGCGAGACTCCCACCAGGACATCTTGTTTCGACCGGAAACGACCTTGCCGACCGTGACGACGAGCGAACCGACGAGCTCACTGCCCGCATCGTTCAGCGTGGCGAGGGTGGCCTCGACGGTGCGCTGCTGACGTGTCGTGCCCCGGACCGTGATGGCCGCGGGTGTCTGTGGGGCGAGACCGTGTTCGACGAGTGCACTGGCCGTCTCGGCCAGATGCCCCGACGTCGCGTGCAATACGAGGGGCCCGGGTGCGGCAGCAAGCGCCGCCCAGTCGACCTCGCCTCGGACGTCGGCCTCGGTGTGTCCGGAACCCAACGCCATTCCGGCGTAGCTCGGCACTGCTGAACCCGACGGTAGTCCGGGAAGAACCTCGAACTGAACATGTGTGCGTGCAACGGCGTTGACCTCGGCTATGACCGAGTCTGTGGTCAACGGATCCCCGGACACCAGGCGCACCACATCGTGGCCGCTCTTCGCCTCGGCCAGAAGGGTTTTGGCGACCTCGGCAGGCTCACCGAGGGCCGGTCGGACATCGACTCCGGTCTCGCCTGTTTCAGGGTCTCGCGGAAGATCGTGACCGACGAGCGCGATAACGCCCTTGTCGACATCGGGATCGGTGAACGCGAGTTCGGCAGAGCCGAGTACTTCGCGGGCTCGGACCGTCAGCAGAGCTGGGTCACCCGGCCCCGATCCCACGAACAGGATCCGTCCGTTGGCATTCTTGCGGACTGGGCTCATCGGTTGTTCTCCAGTGCTTTCTTGTGTGGGTGCTGCAGCTCGATCGAGGTTGCGGGGCCCCGCTTCGGAATCAGCCGTGCAGTGGCGATGGATTCGCCGCGGACCGGTGTGGTGATCGACCTAGACATGGGATGTTCCCCCGGAAGGCGCGGAAGTAGTAGCTGCCGGCTCGGTTATGTCGACCAGTCTCCGGGCGCCGAGATCGAGCATCTCGCGGGCCAGATCACGGCCCAGCTCCTCGGCATTGTCGGTGGCACCGACGATCGACGCGCGAATGGAGTCGCTGCCGTCGAGGGCTGCCACGCAGGCACGCAGTGACAGCTCTTCGAAGACGTGGCCGCTCTCGTCGATGGACTCCACGATGTCGGCGATGGCACCGACCGGAGCCGAACATCCTGCTTCGAGTTCGGCCAGCAGACCCCGTTCGGCGGCAACACAGGTGCGGGTGTTGCTGTCGTCGAGCGTGCGAATCGCCTCGATGAGGTCGGTGTCGGCGATCCTGCATTCGACGGCCAATGCACCCTGCGCGGGGGCCGAGATCATCTGCACCGGATCGAGTGCTTCGGTGATGACGTCGAGCCTGCCGATCCGAGCGAGCCCGGCTCGTGCCACGACGACGGCGTCGAGTTCTCCGGACGCCACTTTCCCGATACGGGTGTCGAGGTTTCCGCGCAGGGGCCTGACATCGAGACCCTGACCGAGGGCACGCAACTGCGCGGCACGACGCGGCGCAGACGTCCCGACGGTTGCTCCGACGGGTAGCTCGCCGAGTACCAGGCCGTCACGAGCAACCAGCGCGTCGCGCGGATCTTCCCGCTCGGGGATCCCAGCAATGACGAATCTTTCGTCGGGAGCGGTAGGCAGGTCCTTGTAGGAGTGCACGGCGATATCGACCTTGCCGTCGGTGAGAGCCTCGCGCAACGCCGCAGTGAACACGCCGACTCCGATGGTCTGCACCGGAGCGGCCGACATATCACCGGCAGTTTTGATGATCACGAGTTCTGCATCGAGACCTGCTGCGATCAGCCCGCGCCGAACTGTGTCGGCTTGGGTCGTTGCGAGCAGGCTTCCTCGTGTTCCGATTCTTACGACGGTCACCGCTGTGGTCCCTTCTTGCCGTCGATCCGGCTGGCAGTGAAATCGTCCACGAGTTCCATTCCATTGATCTCGATCGGGCTGGCGACAGCGTCGACCGTTCCCGGGCTCAGTTCGAACAACTCCCGCAGCGCTGCTGCATAGGAGTCGCCGCCAGGGGTGGTGGCTAGTTGCTTGACGCGGACAGTGGGTGAGTGCAGGAGCTTGTCCACGACGCGTCGCACTGTCCGGGCAACCTCGTCGCGCTGCGGCGAGTCCAGGCTGGGCAGTCGCGAATCGAGTCGCATGAGTTCGGCTTCGACGACCTCGGCTGCGCGCTGGCGTAGCGCCGTCACGGTCGGCGTCACCTCGGCGAGCCGTTGCCCGGCGAGGTATCCGGAGAGTTCGGCGGAGACGATCTCGCGCGCCGCCGCAGCGTCGGAAGAGGCCGCGCCTGCGGCCGGGTCCCGTTGCAGGGACTCCATATCGAACACGTTGACGCCGGGTAGCCCTGCGACAGTGGGATCGACGTCGCGGGGCAGTCCGAGGTCGCAGATGGCGAGAAGTCGCCCTGGATCTCGCTGGGCAAGCGCGAGGTGTGCATCCGCGAGGGAGACGACAGCACCGACCGCGCCCGTACAGGTGACGAGCACGTCACCGTCGGCCAACGCAGCGGGCAGCTCGTCGAAGTCCATCGCCGACGCGGACACACCGGCGGACAGTGCGTTTTCGGCGAGATGCTCGGCACGTTCCCGGGTGCGGTTGACGACGATCAGACGACCGATTCCGGCACGTCCGAGATGCGCCACGGACAGTCCGCCCATGGCGCCGGCGCCCACCACGACGGCGGTCTTTCCTTCGAGGCTTCCACCGAACATCGCCGCTGCGCGCTCGATCGCCACCGAGACGACGGACGCACCAGCGGAGTCGATGCCGGTCTCCGAGTGAACGCGCTTGCCGACACGCAACGCCTGCTGCGCGAGTTCGTGGAGCACTCGACCGGACGCCTGCTGGTTGTCCGAGGCCGCGTACGCAGTACGAATCTGTCCGAGAATCTGTTGTTCGCCGATGACCATCGAATCGAGGCCACTGGCGACGGCGAAGAGATGCTCGACTGCTGCTTCGCTGTATCGAACGTAGGCGTGCTGGGTCAGTTCTTGCACTTCCAGTCCGGAGTGCTCGGCAAGTACTTCGCCGACTGCGGTCAGAGCGCCGTGGAAAGCGTCGACCACGGCGTAGACCTCGACGCGGTTGCACGTCGAGACGACCATGACTTCGGAGATGCTCCCGGTAGCCATGAGCTTGTCGGTAAGTTTCGGTCGATCCGTGTCGGTGACAGCGACACGTTCGAGAACTGCGACGGGAGCACTACGGTGCGAAATCCCGACGAGAAGGACACTCACGGTGCAATCACCGATCCGTTTCTTGTCGAACTGCTAGGGCTGATGGCTCCGGGTAGTGAGCCTGGCGTCACTCGTGGTCCTCGGCTACGACCGAGGCGCGGACTTCCGGACAGGCTCGGTGATCCATGAGCGGCCTCGTTCCGCGAACTATTGAAAGAAAGAACCTGCATTTCCACAGCCAGATCGACTCGACGCACTTCGACACGATCCGGCACGTCGAGCATCACCGGGGAGAAGCTGAGGATGCACTCCACGCCGCCTGCGACGAAGGCGGAGGCAACACTCTGTGCAGCCGCGTCGGGGGTGGCGATCACACCGATCGTTGCTTCGAGTTCGCGGCACGACTGCTCCAACAGGTCCACGTGTCGGACTTCGAGTCCATCGATGTCGCTGCCGACTCTCTTCGCATCCCGATCGAAGAGTCCGACCATCGAGAATCCGCGACGGCCGAAGCCTCCGTATCGCGCGAGTGCCTCACCGAGGTTCCCGACACCGACGAGCACAACCTTGTGTCCGCGATCGAGACCGAGCGCGCTCTCGATTTTGGCCTGCAGGCGCATGACGTCATAACCGACTCCCCGCACGCCGTTCGGTCCGAGAAAGGAGAGATCCTTACGCAGCTTTGCCGAGCCGACACCCGCGGCGTTGGCAAGTTCCTCGCTCGATACGATGAGCACTCCGTCGTCGGCAAGAATTCCGAGGACCCGCAAGTAGGCCGCCAAACGCGTCACCGTAGCCTGTGGAATAACGCGTTCGACCCCAGCAGACCGTTCAACGGTCGCCGGTACAGTCGGGCGCTCTTCGGTCACGTTCATGGCTCCTCGTCCGAACGGCAGCGATGCCGGTCCTCACGCTGATCCTGATACATCCAGATCACGACTCTTTCGAGCATTGATATTGTTCGCACCACGGTAACCGCTTGTGAACGAATGAACAAAGTCGCTGGATCCGTGCTAGAGCCCCCTCACCTGCAAAGCGAGAGCAATCGCACGTTCTTAGGGTGCACTGGTGACCGCCAGATCCGCTCGCAATCGTGGCTCGTCGACCTCCCAGTAGCTGTGCTCGCGCCCGTCGAGCAGCACCACCGGAACACGGTCTCCGTACTCCGCTCGCAGGTCAGGGTCGGTGGCCGCTGCTTGGTCCACATCGACCGCCGAGGGAACGATTCCGAAATCAGCACACACCGCGGTCAACTTCTCGAACGCGACGACACAGGTGTGACAACCGGCGCGGGTGAGAAGAACCACGGAAGATTCATTGGAGCTCATCCCTCTACTGTCTCACCGCCGGGCGCAGAGACGAAGCTCACAGACTCGCCGGGGCCTCCCAGGTGTGGATCGAGCGCGCGCGTACGCGTTCCCCACGGTGACACGGACTAGGGTTGTGGCAGTGCTCGAGCAGGGAGGTGCGCAAAAAGATGAACGACGAGAACCCGAAAAAGCCTGACATCAACAGCGAAGATTCCGGCGATTCACACACGCAGGTGTCGGATTCACACGATTCGACAGCGCACGAACCCGAGGCAGTAGCAAAGGCCGAGGGAGCACAAGAGAACAAGATGGTGCCGGACTTGCCGATAGCGGAGGTGCCGGACGCAGTCATGGTCGACACCCGCCAGCCCTCCGCCGACAAGCGCCGCAAACGTCGATTCCGCAGTCCACTCGGCCCTACCGACGCGCAGGTCCGCGCCAACGTCGCTGGGGAGGCGAGTGCCGACGCGGCACTCGCGCTCCAGCTCGACAGCGATAGCTCGGTGCCACTCGACCTGACCGCCGCCGCGTTCTTCGACGTCGACAACACGATGGTGCAGGGCGCGTCGATCATTCATTTCGCACGCGGTCTGGCCTCGAGAAAGTACTTCACCAGCGGCGATCTGGCCCAGTTCGCTTGGCAGCAAGTGAAATTCAGAGTCAGTGGCAAAGAGAACAGTGACGACGTCGCCAGTGGCCGAGAAAAAGCCTTGTCCTTCATCACCGGAAGATCAACGGCCGAACTGACTCGCCTGGGCGAGGAAATCTACGACGAGATGATCGCCGACAAGATTTGGCCGGGCACCGCCGCCCTTGCACAGATGCACCTGGATGCGGGTCAGCAGGTCTGGCTGGTCACCGCGACGCCACTGGAGCTGGCTCAGATCATTGCCAAACGACTCGGCCTGACCGGTGCACTCGGAACCGTCGCCGAAAGCAAGGACGGAATCTTCACCGGCCTGTTGGTCGGAGATATTCTGCACGGCCTCGGCAAGGCTCACGCCGTTCGTACACTCGCCGTCCGCGAAGGTTTGAACCTCAAACGGTGCACGGCGTATTCCGACAGCCACAACGACGTCCCCATGCTGTCGCTGGTCGGCACGGCCGTCGCCGTCAATCCAGACGCGGACCTGCGGGAAGTGGCCAAGAACCGAGGCTGGGAGATCCGCGATTTCCGGACGGGGCGTAAGGCTGCGAGGATCGGGGTCCCGACCGCCCTTGCCATCGGTGCCGTCGGCGGCGGGCTCGCTGCCGTCCTCGGTCGCCGTCGGGCTGCCTGACCCCGACTTCAAGACGTCACAGCCTCAGTTGCATCAGTGTCAGGTCGAGCCATCGGTCGAATTTGACCCCCACTTCGGGGAGCTGTCCGACAGTGACGAAGCCGAATTTGTCGTGCAACGCGATAGAGGTGGTGTTGCCACTTTCGATAACCGCGATCATGGCGTGGATTCCTGTGGCACGGGCGCGCGCGATCAACTCCGCTAGCAGTGCGCTGGCAATGCCTAGGCGGTGAAAGTTTCTGTCCACGTAGACCGAGTGCTCGACCGTCAGCCGGTACCCACTTTTCGGACGCCACTGCCCGTACGACGCATACCCCGCGATGAAGCCGTCGACGACCGCCGTCAGAACAGGAAATCCAGCTCGAAGTCGGCCGTCGAACCAGGTGATTCTTTCGCCGAGTTCCACTTCGGTCTCGTCCCAGATCGCCGTCGTGGTGGTGATGGCATCGTTGTGAATGGCGAGTATCGACGGCAGGTCTTCGGTGATGGTGTCACGAATCAGCACCGCCAGGACTTTACAGAGCTACCCGAGGAAGACGTTGCGCCGCTTGGCGAGAAGTCGATAGAGCGTGTGCTGGATAGTTTCGCGAACGTGGTCGGTCAACTCGAAGAGCACCATCGGATCGTCCGAAGCTTGAGCTTCGTAGGAGTCGGTGTAGATGGGCTTACCGAACTCGATGTACCACTTCGACGGCAGCGGGATGAGACCGAGTGGGCCGAAGTGCGGAAAGAGTGGCGTGACCGGAAAATACGGCATCCCCATCAGCCGAGCGAGGGTGGTGAGGTCGCCGATTTTGGGGTAGATCTCTTCGGACCCCACGATCGAGCACGGGATGATCGGGGCTCCCGTGCGCAAGGCGGCCGATACGAAACCGCCGCGGCCGAACCGTTGCAATTTGTAGCGCTCGCTGAACGGCTTGCCGATTCCCTTGAAGCCCTCGGGGAAGACCGCCGCTACCTCCCCCATGCGTAGCAGTCGCTCGGCGTCGGGGTTGCAGGCCAGCGTGTGTCCCGCTTTGCGTGCGATCGATCCGACCCCGGGCATCTCGAATGCCATGTCGGCTGCCAACATTCGCAGCGGTCGGTGCGCGGGATGGTGGTCACGCACGGCGACGGACGTCATCAATGCATCGATCGGGATAACGCCGGCGTGATTGGCGACGACGAGTGCACCGCCGTCGTTCGGAATGTTCTCGATGCCCTTGACCTCGACGCGGAACCATTTGTCGAACAAAGGTCGCAGCAGCGGAAGCCATACCGCATCGGCGAAGTGAGGGTCGTACCCGAATTCGTCGATCTGGTAGTCACCGGCGAGCCGACGTCGCAGGAACTCGGCAGTTCCGGCAATGTGATCGACCAATTTTTCTTTGATCGCGTCGATGGGCACGGACACCGGAGCTGTTGTCACCGGCGGTGCGGCGATCACCGGCGGTGCGGCGAGGGTCGGAGTGATGAGTGGCGTGGGCGAACGGACCTCGCTGTACGAGGACGGGTGGCGGCTGCGACTTCGATCCACCCGGCTCTGGTCTGTGTTTCTCGCGGACGCCGTTCTACCGGACCCACCGCCGTGCAGTGGAATTACCTTCGCCACGTCGCTCACCTCCTTCGTCCCGGGCTCGCGACGGTCAGTACCTTCGTCGACACTGCTGCACCTGCATCGACGATCGACACCAAGTGTTTCTCTGCGGCATCGACCCACTCGGTTTTGAGGACCGGACGCAGGGCTGCACCGCGAACGAAATCGTCGAATGCCTGCACGGTTGTCCACCGCGGTTCGAAACCGAGGTCGGACCGCATGCGGGTCGTGTCGAGACCGCAACCGAAATGGAAGTAGTCGAGTTGTTCGGTGGTGAACTCGCGCATCATGCCACCCATCAGTGCTCGACCTACGCTCTTGAACAACGCAAACGGCACGGGCGCTTCGATGCGGCCCGCGCGCCGAATAGCCTGGGAGAGCATGATCGTTCCGTCGGCTCCGACGTTGAAAGTGCCTGCCGGTCCGCCGATCGTGGCTCGTTCCAGTGCGGCCAGCGCGTCTTCTTCGTGCAGCAATTGCATGCGTGCATCACGGCCGAGAATACTCGGGATGATCGGCGACGTCATGTAACGCGAGATGGTCCCGTTGAGCCGTGGTCCGATCAGCGGTGCCATCCTCAAAATCGACACCGCGACGTCCGGACGGCGACGGCCGAGCCCGCGGGCGTAGCCCTCGATGTCGATGGTGTCCCGAGCGTAGGCGCCCTGCGGCGGACGCCGGGCACTCATTTCCTCGGTGAAATTGACCGGGTCCTTGGCACTGCATCCATAGACGGACGACGAAGACCTCAGCACTACCTTCTGCACCGTCGGTGAGTTCTGGCAGACGGCGAAAAGTTGCATCGCTCCGATGACGTTGAGATCTTTCATGGTCGCTCGACCGCCGGAACTGGGCGGTTTACCAATGGTGGCGGCATGTACGACGGTGTCGACGCCCGCGCTGCGGACAACCTTGCCGATGAGCGGATTGCGGATGTCGGCGCGCACGAACTCGGCGCGTCCCATCTTGCGCAGCAGATCTTTGCTCGGTGATTGCGTATCGACAGCGATGACACGTTCGATCGATGGATTCTGCGCGAGCCGGGTGACGAGGTAACCCCCGAGAAATCGGCTTGCACCAGTCACGAGGACTACTTTCGGCGCCGCGACGCCTCGATCGTTCGAGTTCACACACACCCCCAGGATTCGTGCCGCAACAAGCAGCCTACTGGAATCCCGCGAAGATGTGAGAGTACGGGAAATGGCACCCTGTGCAGCAAGAATGCGGATTCGGACAAGAGTGCTTTTCAGGACTCCTGACGTCGAAAACTGGATGCCTCACCAGAACGAAAGAGGCCCGACACCATAAGGTGACGGGCCTCTTTCGAGGAACTCTATTTACCGAGTTTCCTGCGCTGAACTCGGGTACGACGAAGCAACTTGCGGTGCTTCTTCTTCGACATGCGCTTGCGACGCTTCTTGATCACTGAACCCATGGCGGGTGTTCCTCACGTTCTTGTCTACGTTTTCGCGCACGCGAAGTTGCGTACGCCTACCTGGCATCCTCGAACCCCTTACGGAGTTGTCGATCCCCAAGCTGGCGCTCGGGCGCTGCAGAAGCTAGAGCCCGATGCAACAACAGCGACTGGCACGACGAGTGTAGATCTTACCGGTGCAGACATTCATCTGCGAAACCGGCCCGACTTCACCCGTGAGCGCAAGCGCTACTCAGCCAGCATCGAAGTACGAGGTCTCGAGGTAATCGTGCACAGCTTTCGCATGCACACGAAACGATCGACCCACCCGTACAGCAGGCAGTTCTCCGCCGTGTACCAGTCGGTACACAGTCATTTTGGACACCCTCATCAGTGACGCCACTTCGGCGACTGTGAGGAACTGTGTTCCAGCAAAAGCTGGTTGGCCATCCGGGGACGAACCCTTGGAGGGCTTGCTTATAGGCGTCATTGGTCCACTTACCTCCGGCACGTCTCGCGCGGCAGGCTTCCCCTCCTGCCGAACAGACACGCACGTGCTACCGATGAGCTTAGCGGGACCAATGGGGTTACTGCGACGGGTGTAGGCAATCGAATCTCTAGTCAGCTGTGATGCCCATCTCAGTAGATCTACGCTTCGCGGCCCCCAAAGCGTCGAAAAACGCTGCTCGGAGGCCATTTGTTTCCAATTCACGCACTGCTGCGGCCGTCGTTCCGCCAGGAGAAGTTACCGCGTAACGAAGGTCCGTTGCGGACTCCTCGGACCGATCGAGCATCGCCGCGGACCCCACCATCGTCTGAACGACGAGAGAAGTGGCCACATCCCGGGCCAATCCGAGACCGACACCCGCGTCGATCATCGCTTCGGCTACGAGGAAGAAGTACGCAGGCCCGGACCCCGAGACAGCTGTCACGGCGTCGAGCTGAGACTCTTTCACCGTCACCACCTTGCCGACCGAGGACAGAACGGTGCGTACGAGTTCGAGGTGCTCGGCCTTCGCATGTCGACCCGCGGCCAGCACGCTCATGCCCTCGCCCACGAGCATCGGCGTATTCGGCATCACCCGGACGACCGGGAAGCCTGCTGGCAGCTTGGATTCGAACTTCGAAGTCGGCACCCCAGCCACAAGTGAGACGATCAGTTGTTCGCGATCGCCGTCCAAGTCGACCTTGGCGACCTCGGTGAGCGCGGCATCCACATCGCCAGGCTTGACCGCCAGCACGATTACGTCGGCGTTCTCCGATGCCTCCCCGATCGACGTCGTCAGGATCCCGAACGCCGAGGCCAGCTCCCGGGCTCGGGCCTCGAACTTCTCCGCTACCACCAGGTCGCGTACGGGGTGTCCGGACTCCAGCAGGCCCGCGATCAGTGCCTCACCGATCCGGCCACCGCCGATTACAGCAATTCTCGTCATGGCCCCAACCCTAGAGGCGGCCTCGACGTGCCTACCGCGGGACCATCGCCAGCTGCCTGCTCTGCACCACCACGGCTCCGGTCGAGTCCAACACCAGGTGATCTTCTTCGAACCACGTAGCGCCGATCACAGTGCTGCTTGCAGCTACCCGCAACCAGCCTGGAGCGGGTCGACGACGAAGGTAGGACGTCAACTGCACGGTCGGAGCCCAGCCGAACAGTCCGCGGTTCATCGTCACGGGTGCGCAGATGTCGCCGGTCATGTGGGCGAACAAGACGGCCGTGTCGGCATCGGCTTCGTCGCCCGGACGGGGCCGGACCCACATCCGAATCTCCGATTCGCCCTGTTTACCGGTAAGAAAGTGCGCCGAAGTCGGGTCGATTCGCATATCGCACCCCTGCGCCAGGTTCACTACCGACGCCATCGGATGCTCCCCGCCGACTGCGTCGGCATCCGCAGGGGGTTCGATCGGCATCGACGCGAGAGCCGAGGAAACTTCGTGTCGCGGCGAATCGGTGTCCGGTCGCCCCAGAGTGACGACGGCCCGCACCGCCACCCGGCCGGCCTGGGACATTTCGACGTCGACACTCGACACTTGCTTGCCTCGCTTGCGGACGATCGTGGTCAGATCCACTTGGCCGGGGTCGGGCGCATTGAGGTAGCTGACGCTGACGGCGAGAGGTTGCGCTTCCGCGTCGTCCAGCTGCGCCTTCGCTGCCGCCGCACAAGTGGCGAGCATCGTGCCACCGTGCACCTTGGGACCGATGGTCCAGACGGAGTCGATCACTGCCGCGAAGGAACCCTCGACGTCGGTGCGGGCGAGGGTCGTCAATGCGGTAGCCGAACGAAAGGGGCTGGGTTCGGTCATCGGTCGGGCCTTTCGTGGGGGTGAATTCTGGGTGGGTGAAGATCGATGCGCGTGGAATCCACCGCCGTCATCGCCAGGTCGGTCTCGGCGATCCCCCCACCGTGGGAATCCGAAAATGAGCGCGCTGTCGCGGGAGCCGAACTACCCGAGATACCGCCGTGCGAAGGCCAAGGCCTGCCCGAGCATCGACGCCCGCTCGGGCAGGGTGCGCGCGTTCTGCGTATTGATCTCGACGACGGCCTGCCCGCGAAAACCGCGACGAACCAACTCCGTGCACACCTCGGCGCACGGTTGTTCACCGTGCCCGGGGATAAGGTGCTCGTCTACCGACGCGCCCCTACCGTCGGCCAGATGAAGATGAGCCAGGCCCGCACCCATGCGATCCATCATCTCGAACGCATCGGTCCCGGCAGTCGCCGTATGTGACAGGTCCAACGTGTAGTGCGCGTGCCCGGAATCGGTCGGGTCGTAGGACGGCGCGAACGCGGAGAGTGCAGCACCCGGGCCGCCACGCTTGCGAAGCCTCGCGGCAGACCCTTCCTTGCGCCCGAACAACCGGTCGGCCCGCATCGGGAACATGTTCTCGACGGCGACCACGATGTCCGAACCCATCTCGAGGTCCGCCACCTGATCGGCGAATCCGTCGGCGTACTTACGCTGCCAACGAAACGGCGGATGCACCACGACTGTCGACGCACCCAACTTCTCTGCAGCCTGCACCGAACGTTCGAGTTTTGCGGCCGGGTCGGCCCCCCAGACTCGTTGCGAAATCAGCAGGCAAGGGGCATGGATGGCCTGCACCGGTATCGAATACTTACGAGAGAGCGAAGCAACGGCTTCGACTTCCTGGCTCACCGATTCGGCCCACACCATCAACTCGATGCCGTCGTAGCCGAGCTCTGCCGCATAGCGAAACGCCGCTTCGGTGTTCTGCGGATACACCGAAGCTGTCGACAAGCCGACCTTTACCAAGCCTTTCGGCACCATCGTCAACTCAGCCCGTACTCAATTGGAAGGCCAGCGGTCCCAGCGTCACGAACACCCCGACCGCAATGGCTATCACCATGCTGAGCAAGTCATCCGTTCGACGCAGAATTCGCACCACGGCTACCAATCCGACGATGACGATGACTGCCAACACCAGGGCAACCCACGGCAGCATGTCCCAGAGCTTCTCGAAGCCCTTGAACAAGAGTGCGCCCACCACGATTGCGACGGCGCCCTGGCCTGCGAGTGCGAGCCATTGCTTGGCAGCGTTCTTCTTGTCGGATCGTTCCTTCGAGGCGTCCGCGGCCTCCGTCGCGAGACCGTCCTCGGCGACTACCTGGTCTTTCTCATCCTTCTTGTCGACCGGTCCGACCTTCTTGTCGATCGGTCCGACCTTCTTGTCGATCGGTCCGACCTTCTTGTCGATGGGTCCGACCTCGACGGCAGCGGTCACCTCGGTTACCGCGTCGTCGGGCTTCGATGCTGCGCGGCGCTCGAACGTTTTCTCGAGCTTCGGCTTCGTATCCGGTGTGGGTGCTGCAGTGGGCGACACCGGGGTCTTCTTTTCGGCTTTCGCTGTCTCTTTTTCGGCAGCAGCTGTCCTCTTTTCCGCTGCCACTGCCGGGTTCAGTGGTGTTCTGGGCCGGACCGGGCCGGAGGGTTGCGGTCGCGACTGGGCGGGCATCGCGGCAGTACTGGGCTGATCGGCCGCACTCGGCCGCGTCTGCGACGGCTTGTCGACCACGTCGGTCTTCGGAACAGCATCTGCTTCGGTGCGTGAGAACCGGCCGCGTTGAACGAAGCCTGACGTGCGGGAACTGCGCTCGACCGGTTTCGCTTCCTGGCTCGGCTTCCCCACCGCGTCTTGACGCGACACCGTCTCTTGACGCGACACTGTTTCTTGACGGGACACTGTTTCTTGACGCGAACGGACCGGGACCGGTCGCTGCGTCGCCGCCGGCCCATAAGGGCGACGTTCGTTCTCGTCGTGTGCCTGATTCAGTAGATCGGCTGCAGCTGTCGTCGATCCCGACAACAATTCCGGCTCCTGCTGTCTACGAGTCGATTGCTGAGACTGAGGCTTGGGCGTCGGCTGCGGTGACGGCACGGCGGCACGCGGCGGTTCGACGACCGGCGCTTCGGCAGAGGCCGGTTCGTCGCGCACGACTGGGATTTCCCCGGTCAGCTCGGCGACGGAGATACCGCCCTTGACGCCTCGACGGCGGCGCCCGCCCGAATTGAGGTTCGACTTCTGACCGTTGCGCGCGAGTAACTCGGCAACGGAGATCTGCCCGGTGTCCTCCGGGTTTGCGTTGTTGCTCGTCATGTCGAACTCACTACCGGATCGCCGGTCGTTTCGGTGTCCAGCTTCCGCACAATCAAACCTTCCCTCAGCGCCCTCGGACGGATTTCGATCGGGTCGATCGACAGTGCTCGCATGCTCGCCTCCGCTACCAAAGCTCCTGACACCGACAATGCTCCTGATACCGACTGTGGTGACCGATCGACACCGACGCATCCCCATCCTGCACGGTCCGCGCCCGGCCTTCGGACCAACGATCGAAATGTCCTCGACGTTCCCACCGTACGGTCCGGGTCGCCCCCAGCAGTTGGATACGTCGGCAGTTCCGATTCGATCCCACCTCGTGGAGCGTCGAAGCGTTCGTTCGCGGGAGGTTCAGGGTCGGGACGGCCACCGACAATGACATCCATGGCACCCATCACCGATGGATGTGTGGTGTTGCTTCCGACGTCGAGCACCCCTAATCGCACATGACCACGGTACTGGGTCTACCGTCCTCTCTTGTGACACCAGGTAGTGAGCAGCAGACTTTTGCTGCAGAAGTGGATCTGGATTTCCCTCGCGAATGGGTGGAATTTCCCGATCCCGACAATGCCGAGCACATCATTGCGGCCGATCTGACATGGCTTCTGTCCAATTGGACGTGTGTATTCGGCACTCCGGCCTGCCAGGGCACGGTTGCCGGTCGCCCGGACGACGGTTGTTGCTCACATGGCGCCTTTCTGTCCGATGACGACGACAAGCGCAAGCTCGACGAGTCCGTGAAGCTACTCACGCCGGAAGACTGGCAACTGATGGACAAGGGGCTCGGAAAGAAGGGGTACGTCGAACTCGACGACCTCGACGACGAGCAATCGCTGCGCACACGTCGGTACAAGGGTGCGTGCATTTTCCAGAACCGTCCCGGATTCGCCGGCGGCATCGGCTGCGCGCTGCACTCGATGGCCCTGCGCAAAGGCATCGAGCCGCTCGAGGTCAAACCCGACGTGTGCTGGCAACTGCCCATCCGCCGCACGCAGGATTGGATCACCCGGCCCGACGGCACCGAGATCCTCAAGACGACCATCGGCGAATACGACCGTCGAGGTTGGGGCGAGGGCGGTCACGACCTTTCCTGGTACTGCTCCGGCTCTCCCGACGCGCACGTCGGAGAAAAGCAGGTTTTCGAGTCGTACAAGCCCGAGCTGACCGAAATGCTCGGAAAGCCCGCGTACGACGAGTTGGCGTCGCTGTGCAAACGTCGTCGCGGATTGGGCCTCATCGCGGTCCACCCGGCAACCCGCGAGGCGCAGCGGACCAAATAAAGCCAGTCGGTCGCCTACCCCTCGAGCTTGTAGCCCAACCCTCGTACGGTGACGAGGCGTTCGGGTTTGGCCGGATCCTGCTCGATCTTCGATCGCAGCCGCTTCACGTGCACATCGAGGGTTTTGGTGTCGCCGACATAGTCCGCACCCCACACCCGATCGATCAACTGACCGCGAGTGAGTACCCGCCCGGAATTGCGCAGCAAGTATTCGAGCAAGTCGAATTCCTTGAGCGGCAACGTGATCTGCTCGGTGTTCACCAGCACGACGTGCCTTTCGACGTCCATGCGAACCGGCCCCGCTTCGAGCACACCGGTGTCGACGATGCCGTCGAGCTCGGCATCGTTGCCGCGACGCAATACCGCGCGGATACGTGCGATCAACTCTCTGGCGGAGTAAGGCTTGGTGACGTAGTCGTCCGCCCCGAGTTCGAGCCCGACCACCTTGTCGATCTCACTGTCACGCGCGGTCACCATGATGACGGGAACACCTGAGCGCGAACGCAATTGCTTGCACACGTCCGTTCCGCTCATGCCGGGAAGCATCAGATCGAGGAGCACGATGTCCGCGCCTGCCCGATCGAATTCTGCGAGCGCCGAGGGGCCGTCCACGGCGACGGTGACCTCGAAACCCTCCTTCCGGAGGATGAAGGCCAAAGGTTCGGCCAACGATTCCTCGTCCTCGACGATAAGCACGTTGGTCACTGTGTCTCTCTTTCTGTCGACGCAGGGTCGTCTTCTTCGAAGTACGCCGGGATCTGCAGGGTGAAGGTGGATCCGGTGCCGAGCTTGCTCCACAGCGAAAGACTGCCGTTGTGGTTGGCTGCGACGTGTTTGGCGATCGCCAGACCGAGGCCGGTGCCGCCGGTGGCTCTCGAACGCGCTTTGTCGACGCGGAAGAATCGCTCGAAGACCCGCTCCTGGTCTTCCTTGGCGATGCCGATTCCCCGATCCGTAACCGCGAAAGCAACATTCGAGCCACGAAGTCCTCGACTCACCGAGACCGGTGAACCATCGGGCGAGTATGCGATCGCGTTCTGAATCAGGTTGGCGAGGGCCGTCACGAGTAGCGCCTGGTCCCCCAGCACTTCGAGGCCGCTCGGGTGGTCCGTGGTGACGCTGATTCCGGCGTTCTCCGATGCGAGCTTCGACCGATCGAGAGCTTCGTTGACGACGGTATCGACATCCACGACGTCGAGGTCGGGGAGTCTCTCGGCGCCCTGCAGGCGCGAGAGTGCGATCAGCTCGCTCACCATGTTGCCCAGCCTCTTGGATTCGGCGACGACCTTACCGCCGAAATGCCGGACCGAATCGGGGTCGTCCGCGGATTCGAGCAGCGCTTCGGCCAGCAGGCTCATGGCACCGACTGGCGTCTTCAGTTCGTGACTGACGTTGGCAACGAAGTCCCGACGCGTTGCTTCCATCCGGGCCTGCTCGGAGTCGTCGTCGGCGAACAGGACAACGAAACGTTGGTCCTCTGTGCTCAGCAGCCGAGCCACGCACCGTACCGCCATCCGGTCCCGGCTCGTCGTCGTCCTGGCTTCCTTCGAACTGATGTCGACCTCGACGGGATTCCCGTCGCCGAGAACCTTCTGTGCAGCTTCCCATGCACGACCGTCGATGAGCCGATTGCGCACCAGGCCGAGCTCCTCCGCCCTCGGATTCGACAGGACGACGTCGTGGAACCTGTCTACGACGGCGATGCCGCTCTCGGACGCGAGAATGATCAGGTCCAGCACCTGCGGCATCGTCAATCCAGATGCCGCGCGTGTCCGCGCCGAATGCCGAGTAGCGAGGTACGGGATCAGAACACCGCCGACGAGGTACCCAACGAAGGCCGCTGCGATAGCCAGCAGCACAGCCGATGCAACACTCACACCGGAATCGTACGTTCGATGTGGAGCTCGTATACCCAGGGCGCAGGCATTCCCCTGGTGGGAACCGGCCTCGCCGACAGTGTTCTTCGACCGTTCATCTGGAGTTCGGGGTATCGGACACCGAATGGAGGCGCCGAACCGCCGAAGGCCCTATTTTCCGCCCTGATTGGCGACGGCTGCCGCCCCCGCTGCCGCTGCTTCGGGGTCCAGGTAGGTTCCGCCCGGGTTGCTCGGTACCAGCTTGCCCTCGCCGGCTTCGAAGTCGTAGCGCAGCGGGATACCGGTGGGAATGTTCAGTGCCGCGATGTCGGCGTCGGAAATCTCGTCGAGATACTTCACCAGCGCCCGCAGCGAGTTGCCGTGCGCCGCGACCAGAACGTTCTTGCCTGCCTTCAGCTCGGCGACGATGGTCTCCTCGAAGTACGGGATCAGCCGGTCGACGACGTCCTTCAGGCATTCGGTCAGCGGCACGGTCGGCAGGTCGGCGTAGCGCGGGTCCGCGTCCTGACTGTATTTGCTGCCGGCTTCGATCGCGGGCGGCGGCGTGTCGTAGCTACGACGCCACAGCATGAACTGCTCTTCGCCGTACTTGTCCTTGGTCTCTGCCTTGTTCAATCCCTGCAGCGCACCGTAGTGGCGCTCGTTGAGGCGCCAGTCACGAACAACGGGGATCCAATGCCGGTCCGCCGCGTCGAGCGCAAGGTTCGCCGTACTGATCGCTCGGCGCAGAAGGGAGGTGTACAGCACGTCGGGCAGCAGGTTCGCCTCGACAAGGAGTTCGCCGGCACGCTTGCCTTCGGTCTCTCCCTTGTCCGTCAAGCGGACGTCGACCCACCCGGTGAACTGGTTGGAGAAGTTCCATTCGCTCTCGCCGTGGCGGAGCAGAATCAAGGTTCCGATACTCATGGGGTCAGTTTCTCATGAACCGCGCAACTGGACTGGGTGCAACATGGGCGGGCGTGGACCGGACACCGTTTTTACCAACCTGCGCGCCACGTTCAGGTCCGAGCAGGTGTGCGCGGTTTACAAAAACGCTGTTTGGTCTGCCGAGTGCGCGTCACAAGGCGTTTGCCGTCCGCTGCTGGTTCAGTAGCACTGCTTTGCACTTACGCCGAGTCACTCGTACGAGCTCGCCTCCGCTCGCCGCCATCTCATTTGCGCGGTTGCAACCGGGTGTTCGGCAATTCCGGTGCAGGCAGCGTGCTTTCCCATTCTGCGGGAAATGCCCCGTACTGCGTGGCGGACGAAGTGTCCCGACGTGCATGCTCCCACTCCGTGCGGAACTGGACTATCTCCTCGTGGCTGCGGCCGATGAGGTTCCACCACATGATGATTCGTTCGTTCAGCGGTTCGCCTCCGAGGAGCAGAACTCGCGCGTCGACATCTGTGGATGCGTGCACGGTGATCGTCTCGACCCCGGGCTCGTGATAGATCAATTGCCCGGTGGTGGCTGCTACGCCGGACACGGTGACCTCACCCGTGTCGACGAGGACGCCGTGTTCGAATGCGACATCGACATCGAGACGCGCAGAGTTCCCCGCCGGCACGATGATCTCGGCTCCCACCAAGGGGCTGAACATCTCGACCGGTGACGTCTGGCCGAACAGCGATCCCAGAAAGACCGCTGCACGCACCCCGTCGTGCTCGACCATCGGCGGAACGTAGTGGTGAAACTCCGGTTCGGTGAACCGGTGATCGGACGGCAATGCAATCCACAAGTGGACACCGTGCAGGACGGAAGTGTCCGGTGTCGAGAATTCCGAGTGGGCTATTCCTGTGCCTGCAGTCATCACGTTCAATTCGCCGAGGCGGACCATCGCGTGGGTTCCAGTGGTGTCACGATGTTCGGTCTCACCGTGAAAAAGCCACGACACGGTCTGTAGCCCGGTATGCGGATGGCCCGCGACCCGCATGCCAACGCCTGTCGAGACGTCATCGGGCCCGTAGTGATCGACGAAACACCATGCCCCGATCAACGATCGAGCACGCTGCGGCAGAGTGCGCCGGACGGTCATTGCGCGAGGACCACCCAACGGGACTTCCCGCGCCTCGAGAACTTGTACTACTCGATCAGGACGCGATTCACACGCCAATTCCTGCGGCGAGGCTTCCAGGTTACTCGTAACCGACCCTCGTCTCGTGACATCCGGGATGCCGATTCGGACGACGGCCCGGCATTCTGGGGCATAGTGGGATCATGACCAATGGAGACCACAACAACGACGGCCACGGGTCGACAATAGTCGATGCTCCCGATCACCACCGTTACGAAATCCATGTGGACGGGCAGCGCGCCGGGTTCGCGGCTTACATCGATACCGACAACCAGCGGATTTTTCATCACACCGAAATTGACGATCAGCATTCCGGACAGGGCCTCGCCGCAAAGCTGGTATCCGCTGCATTGAGCCGCACGCAAGCCGACGGAAAGCGCATCGTCCCGGTGTGCTCGTACGTTGCCGCTTACGCCGAAAAGCACCACGACTTCGACGACGCCCTCGACCCGGTTACGTCTGCCACACTCGAGATCGTAGGAGCGGAGAACGACTGACCGCAGCGTCCAGGGTATTCATCGACAAGCAAGGCCCAACGGCGTAGCCGCGGCGGCCGGCGAACTCCGCTCGCAGCGCCGCGGGCCTTCCCTGGTCCGAAACCCAATACCCCGGCACCACCACGGCCGGACGTTCTCAGCTCACACGGGAAGGTAGTCCGCGCGCAGGATGTCCTTGCGGAGTTTGCCGGATTCCATCCGGGGCAGCTCGTCTCGGAAATCGAGGACCCGCGGCACCTTGAACCGCGAAAGCCCGTCACGCGCGAACTCCAGGAGTTCCGCCGCAAGCTCAGGACCAG
>JBBPZN010000018.1:0-17643 GCA_038198705.1 Mycobacteriales bacterium | reverse complement strand
TACTTACCATACTGTGGTGCTCACGTGCTTCCGTGTGCGGGGTGTGTATTTGGGGTTTGGGGGGTGGGGGGCCGGGCCCCCCCCGCCCCCCAATTCCGCATCTTCCCGGGAGGATCGAAGCGTGTCTGTACCCGCATCCACAAGCTCACAACGCAATGTCGTGTTCGTCGACGGCATCCGCACACCGTTCGGCAAAGCAGGCCCCAAAGGCATCTACGCAGACACTCGCGCCGACGACCTCGTCGTCAAAGCGATCCGCGAACTACTACGGAAGAACCCAGCTCTGCCCCCGGAGCGCATCGACGAAGTCGCCATCGCGGCTACGACGCAGACCGGTGATCAGGGGCTGACCATCGGGCGCACGTCCGCTCTCCTCGCCGGACTCCCCCACAGCGTCCCCGGATTCGCCATCGACCGCATGTGTGCGGGCGCAATGACGTCCGTGACGACGACAGGTTCCGGAATCGGATTCGGTCAGTACGACGTCGTCATCGCCGGTGGCGTCGAGCACATGGGCCGTCACCCGATGGGCGAGGGCGTAGACCCCAACCCACGCTTTCTCACCGACAGGCTCGTCGATCCAAGTGCACTCGTCATGGGCAACACGGCCGAGAATCTGCACGATCGGTTTCCGAGTATCACCAAGGACCGCACCGACGCCTACGCCGTCGCGAGCCAAAACAAGTACGAGGCCGCCAAGAAGGCCGGCTTCATCGCCGACACACTCGTACCGGTCGCCACCAAGTCCGCCGCTGGTTGGGGCCTGGCCACCGAGGACGAGCCACCGCGTCCCGGAACAACCATCGACGATCTCGCCAAGCTCAAGACTCCGTTCCGCCCAGCGGGCCGGGTCACAGCAGGAAATGCTGCCGGTCTCAACGATGGTGCCACCGCTGCGATCCTCGCCGGCGAGGACACCGCGCACGAACTCGGCCTGAACATCGGTATGCGCATGGTCGGCTTCTCGTTCGCAGGCGTCGACCCTGCCGTGATGGGCATCGGACCGGTCCCCGCCACCGAGAAGTTGCTCGGTCGTACAGGTTTGAGCATCTCCGATATCGGGTTGTTCGAAATCAACGAGGCTTTCGCAGTGCAGGTTCTCGCATTCCTCGAGCACTACGGCATCGCCGACGACGATCCCCGCGTCAACCAGTGGGGCGGCGCCATCGCCTGTGGACACCCCCTCGCCTCCTCTGGTGTGCGACTGATGACCCAGTTGAGCCGCCAGTTCGCTCAGCGCCCCGACGTTCGCTACGGCCTGACGACCATGTGCATCGGTCTCGGCATGGGCGGAACCGTCATCTGGGAAAACCCGATCCACTCCGATTACTCAGGAGCGAAGGCATGAGCGACATCACCACTGCGTTCACCGACGAGGTAGTCACGAACGCGTTCACCAAGATCATCTCCGTGCCCGGTCTCGAAGGCAGCATTGCCCTCATCACGCTGGACAACGGCTACGACCACACCAAGCCTTCGACGTTCGGCCCGGCCGGACTCGCGCGGTTCGATGCCGCGCTCGACGAGGCCTTCGCAGCTGATCCCGTCGCTATCGCGGTGACCGGTAAGCCGTTCATCTTCGCGGTCGGTGCCGACCTCAACGGCGTACCCAACATCAAGACCAAGGACGAGGCGCTCCAGATCGGGCAGCTCGGCCACAAGGTGTTCCGTCGCCTGCGCGAGTCACCCATCCCGACGTTCGCCTTCATCAACGGCGCTGCCCTCGGCGGTGGACTCGAAGTGGGATTGCACTCCCACTACCGAACTGTCGCTGACAACGCCGCAGCGTTGGGGCTCCCCGAGACATTTCTCGGACTCGTTCCCGGTTGGGGCGGCACCCAGTTGCTGCCCAACATCGTCGGCGCTTCCACCGCAGTGACCGTCATCATCGAGAACTCGCTCAACCAGAACCGCACGCTGAAGCCGCAGCAAGCTGTGGACCTCGGTGTCGTCGACGCTATCTTCGGCGGCGCCGACTTCATCGAGCAGTCTCTTGCATGGGCTGTTCGAGTGTTGAACGGCGACGTCGTTCCGAATCGGCCCGAGATCGACCGCGGCCAGGCGTGGGACGACGCCATCGCGCATGCGAAGGGCATCGTGGCCGGCAAAACAGGCAACTTCGCACCTGGCCCCGTCGCTGCGGTAGAACTGCTCGAGCTGGCCAAGAACACCGACATCACCGATTCGGCTTCGCTGGACAAGGCCTTCGCCGCAGAAGACGATGCACTGTCGACATTGCTGGTGAAGGACGAACTTCGCGCCGGGTTGTACGCGTTCGATCTCACTCAGAAGCGCGCGAAACGTCCCGCCGGCGCACCCGACAAGTCGCTGGCTCGCAAGATCACGGGCGTCGGCATCGTCGGTGCCGGATTGATGGCCAGTCAGCTTGCCTTGCTGTTCGTGCGTCAACTGAAGGTGCCCGTCATTCTGACCGACATCGACCAGGAGCGCATCGACAAGGGCGTCGGTTACGTCCATGGTGAAATCGACAAGCTGCTCGGCAAGAAGCGCCTCTCCCCCGACGCAGCGAATCGACTGAAGGCGTTGGTGTCCGGATCGATCGACAAGGCCGCTTTCGCCAAGACCGATTTCGTCATCGAGGCCGTGTTCGAAAACCTCGATGTGAAGAAGAAGGTATTCGCCGAGGTCGAAGAATTCGTCTCCGCTGAAACGATTCTCGCCACAAACACGTCCTCGCTGTCGATCACCAAGATGGCTGCAGATCTGAAGCACCCGGAACGCGTCGTGGGGTTCCACTTCTTCAACCCCGTAGCCGTCCTTCCACTTCTCGAGGTAGTCAAGGGCGAGAAGACCGACGATGCAACGCTGGCAACAGCATTCGCGACTGCGAAGACACTCAAGAAGTCCGCAGTTCTGTCCGCAGACCTTCCGGGGTTCGTGTTCAACCGCTTGGTGACCCGCGCATCCAACGAGATCATCGGGGCAATCGACGAGGGCACCCCCTTCGACGTCGCCGACGGTGCAGTAGGCGAACTCGGTATGCCGATGAGCCCGTTGACCCTCCTCGCACTGGTCGGTCCTGCCGTCGCATTGCATACGGCCGAGACGCTTGCAGAGGCATACCCGGATCGGTTCAAGGACTCACCCGGATTCCGCGCCCTGGTCGAGGCGAAGAAGCCCGGTGTCTGGACATACGGACCCGAAGGCCAGGTCGTCGACCCCGAGGTTGCGGCCCTATGGCCGCAGGGTGACTCACCATCGACTGCAGAGCAGGTGCTCGATCGCACCCGCAACGCAATCGCCGACGAGATCCGAATCATGCTCGACGAAGGCGTCGTGGCAGCGGCCGAGGACATCGACCTCTGCCTGCTGCTCGGCGGTGGGTTCGGATTCTGGAACGGAGGAATCACGCCGTACCTCGATCGTAGTGGCGCATCGGAGGCGGCCACCGGGCAGCGGTTCCTCGCTCCCGGCGTTGCCAGCTTCTGAGTTGGACATGAGAGACGGCCCGCACTTTCGATGTGCGGGCCGTCTTTTGGTTTCGACACCCGTTGCCGCCTCTGCCACACACTGTGATGCCCGATGCATGCGGTAACCCTTCGGGTGAAAATCCGCCGATTCCCACCACTTTCTGCGCGGGTCGGGGCCATGATGGCCTAACCACCATCGCTGCTGGCACACGACCTCGAAAGCTGGGTTCGCAATGACGCAACCTACAGATCGTTACACCGCGAAAGTCATCGGAGTCACCGTCGCCGCCGCGGTCGGGGGATTTCTTTTCGGTTTCGACAGTTCGGTCGTCAACGGCGCGGTCGATTCGATTCAAGAAAATTTCGGCCTGAGCTCGTTCATCACCGGTTTCGCAGTCGCTATTGCGCTACTCGGTTGCGCGGTAGGCGCATGGTTCGCCGGACGACTCGCCGATAGCTGGGGACGCAAGCGCGTCATGCTGCTCGGCTCGGCACTGTTCACCATCTCTTCCGTCGGTTCAGGTTTCGCCTTCAGTGTTCCGGACCTGATGCTGTGGCGAGTCATCGGCGGACTGGGCATCGGGATCGCTTCGGTGATCGCGCCTGCATACATCTCGGAGATCGCCCCAGCGAAGTATCGCGGTGGTCTCGCGTCACTTCAGCAGTTGGCGATCACCATCGGCATTTTCGCCGCATTGCTCTCCGACGCGGTACTGCAGAACGCTGCAGGTGGGCCATCGAACGACCTGTGGTTCGGGATGGAAGCTTGGCGATGGATGTTCCTCGTCGGCGTCGTCCCCGCGCTCGTGTACGGCTTCCTCGCCACGCTCATTCCAGAATCGCCCAGATACCTGGTAGGCAAGCACCTCGACGAAGAAGCCGCGCGCATTCTCGGTGAAATCTCCGGTGAAATGCATCCGCACGAACGAGTCAAGGAAATTCGACTCACACTCAGAGCTGAGGCCAAATCCTCGTTTGCGGACATACGAGGGCCCAAATTCGGACTGCAACCCATCGTCTGGGTCGGTATCACCATGGCGATTCTGCAGCAATTCGTCGGCATCAATGCGATCTTCTACTACTCGACGACTCTGTGGAAATCGGTCGGGTTCAGCGAGAATCAGTCTTTCGTCACCTCGGTGATCACGTCGGTCATCAACGTGAGCATGACCTTCGTGGCGATTCTGTTCGTCGATCGATTCGGCCGAAAGAATCTATTGCAGATCGGTTCCATCGGAATGTTCGTCGGCCTGGTTCTTGCAGCAGTGTCCTTCACGCAGTCGATCGGGTCCGGGGACGACATCACCCTCCCCGATCCATGGGGTCCGGTGGCCCTTGTCGGTGCCAATCTGTTCGTCGTTTTCTTTGCTGCCACCTGGGGACCGATCATGTGGGTCATGCTCGGTGAAATGTTCCCCAACCGAATGCGCGCGGTCGCACTGGGCATCAGTACCGCCGCCAATTGGGTAGCCAACTTTGCAATCACGCTGGCTTTCCCTCCACTGACCGAGACGATCGGACTCGGATTCATCTACGCATTCTTCGCGTTCTTCGCTTTGCTCTCCTTCTTCTTCGTCAAGTTCAAGATCCGCGAGACCAAGGGCATGGAACTCGAAGACATGGTTATCTGAGCCGCTTCTCGGAGAGAGTGAGATGTCATGTCCACGTTTGTCGTCGAATACTCCTACACACCGGAATCATCCTCCGGTAGAGACGATCACCGGACGGATCACCGTGCATGGCTCACCGAGATGATCCGACGCGGGATCGTGCGATCTTCCGGACCATTGGCGGACCACACTGGCGCAAAGTTCATAGTCGAATCGACAGATTTGGACACGGCCAGTCGATTGTTCACCTACGATCCGTTCGTTCGCGCTCATCTCGTCGACGATGTACGCGTCGTCGAGTGGTCCCCTCTCACTGACGATTCCAGCGACTGAGGTCCACGATTCGATCGACGCGACCACCGTGTCGCGGCCGGATGCACTCAGCGAAGGTTCAGGGCGACTTGGACCATCCCACGATTCGCTGTGCGACGTCTTCCGAGGTCAAGCCGAGCTCACTGAAAATCTGCTCACGAGAGCCGTGATCCAGGAATCTCTGTGGCACACCGATGTCGTGGCAGATCGTGTCGACCCCCACGGCGCGGACAGCGGCAGACACGCTCGATCCGATTCCGCCGTGTAGACCCGAATCTTCGATCGTGACGACGAGACGGAAATCCTTGGCCATCTCGAGGAGCGACTCCGGTACCGGAAGCACCCAGCGCGGGTCGATCACTGTTACCGAAAGGCCCTGAGCTGCAAGCTTTTCGGCTGCATCGACTGCCAATGAAGCGAAGGCCCCCACAGCGACGATGAGAACATCGCGCTCTCCGGACTCCGGCTCGACAAGGACGTCGACAATACCGTCGAGTCGTCGCAGCGCTGGAACATCGTCCGTCACAGCACCTTTGGGGAACCGCAGTGCCGTGGGACCGTCGCGTACCGCCAAGGCTTCGGCGAGCTCCTCTCGAAGGGTTGCGCAGTCACGAGGAGCAGCGACACGGATCCCTGGCACTATCCCCAGCAGCGACATGTCCCACATGCCGTTGTGACTGGCTCCGTCGTTGCCGGTGACACCTGCACGGTCGAGAACCAAGGTGACCGGCAAGTTCAGCAACGCCACATCCATGAGCAACTGATCGAATGCACGATTGAGGAACGTCGAGTACACGGCCACGACTGGATGCATACCGCCGAGAGCAAGGCCTGCCGCCGAGGTCATGGCATGCTGTTCCGCGATCCCGACGTCGAAAAGCCGACCGGGGTACTTCTCGCCGAATGCAGCCAAACCAGTCGGACCTGCCATCGCCGCACTGATCGCGACGATATCCTCGCGGTCGGCCGCGATATCGATCAGTTCCCGAGAGAAGACCGACGTCCAGTCCGGTGCGGCAACCGAGCGTGATTGTCCGGTGAGCGGATCGATGACACCTGTGGCATGCATCTGATCGGCAACATTGTTCTCGGCGTGCGCGTAACCCATTCCTTTGCGCGTCACCGCGTGGACGATGACTGGGCCGCCGTAGTCCTTTGCGCGTCGAAGTGCCGACTCGAGCGCAGGCTCATCGTGACCATCGACGGGTCCGAGGTACTTGATACCGAGATCGGTGAACAGGACCTGAGGGCTCAGCGCGTCTTTCACGCCGGCCTTCATGCCGTGCAACATCGCGTATGCGGTCTTGCCGACGAACGGAATCTTGCGGACGATGCGTCGACCGTTGTCGAGGACCCGCTCGTAACCGGGCTGCAGCCGAAGCGCAGCGAGATGCTCGGCGAGGCCGCCTATCGTCGGTGCGTAGGAACGTCCGTTGTCGTTGACGACGATGACAACCGAGCGGTCTTTGCCCGCGGCGATGTTGTTGAGGGCCTCCCAACACATGCCTCCGGTCAGGGCACCGTCACCGACGACGGCCACCACGGACCTATCGGTTTGCCCTTTCAGTTCGAAAGCTTTTGCCAGTCCGTCTGCGTACGACAGCGAAGCCGATGCGTGTGAAGACTCGACCCAGTCGTGTTCACTCTCTGCGCGTGAGGGGTAGCCGGAGAGACCGCCCTGCTTGCGCAGCGAATCGAAGGCTCCGGTACGACCGGTCATCATCTTGTGCACGTAGGCCTGGTGGCCGGTGTCCCAGATGATCGGATCGTGCGGCGAGGAGAAAATACGGTGGATCGCCAGCGTCAGTTCGACGACACCGAGATTCGGTCCGAGATGACCTCCCGTTGCCGACACCTTGTCGACCAGGAACTCACGGACCTCGTCTGCCAGGTCTGCCACTTCGGACGGGGCCAGTCGGCGCAAGTCCTCGGGCGTCTGGATTCGAGCTAGGACACCCAACGAGATCGCTCCCTCCGGCCGGAAATCTTCGGTCCTTGCAGTCTTGCCTTCTTCGATGCGAACTGTCTTGTCTCCCCAGTCTACGTAGCGTCCCGTGGAGCGACGCCGAGATAGCTCCTACTGATCGACAATACTGCGGTCCGGCACATGCACCCAACAATCGCGGCGCGTCCATCGTCACATCGAAGGCGGTGGCCGGAGCATAGGGTCACCTCATGACAACTGTCGTGGATCAGATCCTGAAGGACGTATTCGACGCGTGTCGGGACAATACGTCGGGCACGGTTGCCGACTACATACCGGAGCTCGCAGCAGTCGCACCCGACGGCTACGGGATATCCCTCGCGACCAGCGATGGCTATGTCTACGAAATCGGCGACACCGCGACCCCCTTCACCATTCAGTCGATCTCGAAGCCGTTCACCTATGCACTGGCACTGACAGATCGTGGTGAGGCTGCAGTTGCCCGCAAGATCGATATCGAACCGTCGGGTGAGCCGTTCAACGAGATCAGTTTGGACCCGATCACCGAACGTCCCAGAAACCCGATGATCAATGCCGGCGCGATCACCTCGGCGTCGTTGATCAAAGGACGCACGCGGAAAGAGCGGTTCGAGCGGATCAGGTTGGCATACTCACGTTATGCGGGCCGAGAACTCACCTTCAACGAGAGCGTCTACGCCTCCGAGGCCAGAACCGGAAATCGAAACCGCGCGATCGGATACATGCTGCGGTCCTTCGACATCATCGAGGAGAATCCGGACGCGGCCGTCGACCTCTACTTTCGTCAATGTTCGATCGATGTGACCGCGGCCGATCTGGCCATGATGGCAGCCACCATGGCCAACAACGGCGTGAATCCACGAACGAGGGAACGAGCTTTGGCACCCGCCCTCGTCGAACGAGTACTCAGCGTCATGACCACCTGCGGAATGTACGACGGAGCAGGCGATTGGGTTGCGCGAGTGGGTATGCCCGCCAAGAGCGGGGTCGGAGGTGGACTGCTCGCAGTGTTGCCGGGGCAGATGGGAATTGCGGTGTATTCCCCGCGTCTGGATCAACACGGGAGCAGCGTGCGTGGAGTGGCGACCTGTCGCGAATTGTCCACCAGGCTCGAACTTCACTTCCTGCATGTGACCCGTGCAGCCCGTTCGGCAATACGCGCTCGTTACACGCTCACCGAAGTGCCGTCTCGAAAGCGCAGAAGTGACGTCGAGCAAGATGCTCTCGCCGAATTCGGCACTCGCGCAAGGATATACGAACTACATGGCGACCTGTTGTTCTCTGGTGCCGAAACAGCCGTACGCGAGATCGGCAACCTCGACGATAAGCTCGACGCGTTGGTCATCGATGTCCGCGGGGTCGGCGAGGTCAGTGACGTAGCGCGCAACATGTTCGACGAGCTGCATAGACACCTCGCCGAACGCGGCTGCCGAGCCTCGCTGGTCGACCCACAGGGCATCATGGGGCACAAGGTTTCCAGTGTCGACCCGAACGCTGTAGCGGGGCGAATTTTCTCCGATGCCGGCTCGGCAATTCGATGGGCGGAAGAGCTGCTACTCGACCGCTACTGCGTAGGTCCGCGGCAGCCCGAGACGATCTCGGTGTCCGAACATCCGGTGCTGAGCGGACTGACCCCCGCTCAGCACAAGGAAGTGGAAGCGCTGATCGACATCCGGCACTATCCCCGCGGTCGAGTCATCGTGCGCAGCGGCGACTCGGCGTCGGGGCTGTTCCTGGTGCTCGCCGGTGAAGTCAGCTCGATCCTCGTGGCCGAAGACGGTTCACGTCAGCGAATATCCACGCTCTCACCGGGCATGAGCTTCGGTGAGATGCCGCTTTTGGCCGACACGACCTTCATCCTCGACTTCAGCGCGGACACGCCGTTGACCGTAGGAGTGCTCTCGGTCGCGGACTTCGATGCACTGACGAAAAACGCACCCGCCGTGAAACTCGAATTGCTGACGAACCTCGCTACGGGGGCGTACCTGCAGATGAACACAGCCATAAAGTCGCTAGGCCAGTTCGAAGTGCGGCGCTGAACACACAGTGCGGGCCCCGTTGGAGCAAGGACGCCGGCGGAAGAATCTCCACCGGCGTCCTCGTCGACACCGCTTCAGCTGTCACCTTGTTGCTGAGCGCTGTGTTGCTAGGCGCTCAAGGTCGCCATTGTCAGCACCTCGGTCGGCTGCGGTGAGCCGCCTGCGGGTTCGAGTGAGAAAGCGAAGTTGGTCGCTCCCCCCATACCCTCGATGACCGTCTGGCCGCCGTCCGCTAGTTGCGCCGATGTGACCAGCCCGACCGACCGTGGAGTTCCTTCGACGAACCACATCTGGTAGTCCTTGCCCGCCTCCGGTGGCGCCACACCGTCGAGTTCCACTACGGCCGAGTCGGATTGGCGTGAATACGAAATCTTCGCTGTACCTCCACCAGGGAAGCTTGCGGTGGATTCTTGCGTGTCACCGTACGCAATCACCTGCTCGGCCTGCGTCGGGCTTGGATCGTTCCCGATTACTTGTGTCGCGACGACACCCCCACCGACGACAACGACCACTGCCGCCGCCGCCGCCATCAACGAAGTACGCAGCCTGGTGTTCCGTCGATCACGATGGCCCTTCATGCTCGTCACGTTCGACGCGGTCGGTGTGGGCGGGGGCGCCTGCGTCGTACGTGGAACATCGTCGAGGACCCGTCTGCGTACCTCGGCCGGGGGCTCGACGGCATCGAGCACCGACGCAAGCGCCAACGTCTCCTGAATTTCCCCGACGAGAATGCCGAACTGGACGCGGGCGGTATCGTCGACCGACTCGAGATCGCGCTCGATCTCTGCTTCTTCTGCTGCACTGACCGCATGGAGGGCATATACCTCTGCGGATTCGAGCAATCGCTGCCGTATCCCTTCACTCATGAGGGTGTCACCCCCAAACAAGTCTTCAACTTGATCAGCCCATCTCGTATTCGCGATTTGATGGTCGGTACCGCTACCTCGAGCCGCTCGGCGACCTCGCGGTAGGTCCAACCGCTGTAATAAGCCATTCGCACAGATTCACGCTGGGTGTCGGTCAACGTATCGAGGCACGCGATCACCGCATCGGATTCGAGCCGTTGCGTGACCGCTTCGAGCACTTCGTCGTGCTCGGGTGAGTGGCTGATAGCGCCGTAGGCCGCCTCACGGTCGGTACCGGATTGCTCCGACCTGACCCGATCGACGGCCCGCCGATGAGCCAAAGTCATGATCCATGCGAGCGGACTGCCCTGCTTCGGATCGTAGTTCGGAGCCGATCGCCAAATCTGGAGAAAGACTTCCTGCGTGGTTTCCTCGCTGTACCCGGGGTCACGAAGTACGCGTAGCACCATTCCGTAGACGCGAGCAGACGTCGCGTCGTACAGCTCGGCGAACGCACGCTGGTCACCCTTTGCCACTGCTGCCATGAGACGACGAAGCCGCTCGGTCTCGTCCGCACGCAAATTACGCAACTGTGCGCTGGGGACTGCACACGCGGCTCCTTCGGAGTCCACCGATGCTGACGGGTAGTCGTCTGAATCGGAGGTCCCCCGAAACGGCGAGTCCGAACTCGGGGTGGCGCTCACCGGACCAAGGTCCCAACTGATTCGAATCTGATCGCGTTCATTGATCAAGAGAGTAGTGCTCATATGGCTCTCACACCGAAACCTCCGCGTTTTCCCGCCGCACAAGGTATTCGGTACACGGAACGAAAGGGATGGGCGAGTGCGAAAAATGGATTGCGGGCGAGGCGAAAATCGGGCGATCATGGAGGAATGGACACCTCGGCGGCAATATCGACTCACGGCATCGTCAAACGATTCGGCGATACCGTTGCCGTCGACGGTATCGATCTGACCGTTCCATGTGGTGGGGTGTACGGCGTGCTGGGCCCGAACGGAGCAGGCAAGACGACAACCATTCGGATGCTGGCAACGCTCCTCCCCCTGGACGGCGGCAGCGCCCGCATTCTCGGTCACGACCTCGACACCGAGGCGAGTGCCATCCGGAGCAAGGTCTCGCTCACTGGTCAATTCGCGTCGCTCGACGAGGACCTGACCGGTACCGAGAATCTCGTTCTTCTTGCCCGTCTCTATGGATACTCCCGTCCTGCAGCACGTTCGCGGTCGGAACAACTTCTGACGGCGTTCGGGATCGCCGATGCCGGTGGGCGTCAGGTGAAGACGTATTCGGGCGGAATGCGGCGCCGGATCGATATCGCCGCAAGCATCATCGTCACTCCTGAGCTCATTTTTCTCGACGAACCGACTACAGGGCTCGATCCGCGGAGCCGAAACCAGGTGTGGGAGATCATCAGGGCTCTCGTGGCCGGCGGAACAACAGTGCTGTTGACGACGCAGTACCTGGACGAGGCCGATCACTTGGCGGGTCGAGTCGCGGTCATCGACCGAGGGAAGGTCATCGCGGAAGGGACTACCGGAGACTTGAAGGCGTCGATCGGGGCAGGTGCACTTCATGTGCGCGTTCTCGATCCGGCGATGCGCAGTGCAGCCGCCGCGATACTGCGAACCATCCTTACCGAAGAGGTCGCGGAGGACTCAGATCCGGTGGCCATCTCTGCGCGAGTCGATTCTGCGTCGTCGGTAGCGGCCGCTCTTCCTGCTTTCGAAGCAGCGGGTATCGCAATCGCTTCCTTTGCAATCGGACAACCGAGCCTGGACGAGGTCTTCCTGGCTCTGACGGGGCATGCCTCGGAGACGGAGAATGCATCATGACGACCACGACACTCACCGACGCTTCCGCCTCGGTAGCCGAGGTGCTGCGCAGCGCAGGGCCACGACCACCGAGACCCAGTGCACTGTCCACATCGTTGAGTTTCGGCTGGCGGGCGTTGCTGAAAATCAAGCACGTGCCGGAGCAACTATTCGACGTCACCATGTTTCCGATCATGTTCACGCTGCTGTTCACCTACCTTTTCGGCGGCGCATTGGCGGGTTCTACCACCGCTTACATCCAATTTCTGCTTCCCGGAATCCTCGTGCAGACCGTGGTCATGATCACCATGTACACCGGCGTCACGTTGAACAAGGACATCGAGAAGGGCGTGTTCGACCGATTCCGCTCTTTGCCCATCTGGCGTCCGTCGCCTCTGGTCGGTGCGTTGCTCGGTGATGTCGTGCGTTACACGCTCGCATCGGTCATCGTGTTGATTCTGGGGGTGATCATCGGATTCCGCCCAGCTGGTGGGATGCTCGGCGTCGCAGCCTCGATTGTGCTGCTGCTGGTGTTTTCGTTCTGTCTGTCCTGGGTGTGGACGATGATCGCGATGATCGTTCGAACAGAATCAGCGGTCATGGCCGTATCGATGTTCATTCTTTTTCCATTGACCTTCGCCAGCAACATCTTCGTAGATCCGCAGACCATGCCCGGGTGGTTGCGGGCCTTCGTCGAGGTAAATCCGGTGAGCTTTCTCGTCACCTCGATCAGATCACTGATGTCCGGCGACACCGATGTCACTGCATTGATGATGACCACGGTGATGTGCGCTGGGTTTCTGGGCATCTTCGGTCCGATCACGATGCGTCTCTACAACCGAAAGACCTAGCCGTGTTCGAGTCTTGGCGCCGCTGGACAGTCATTGCACAATCGCGGTGGAGCGCTCGAATCACGTCCTCCGCTCTACCTGGTGAACAAGCCGATGCACTCCACGTGGTGCGTGAGTGGAAAGGCGTCGAATGCACGCATCGCTTCGAAGGTGTACCCAGCCTCTCGATACAGACCGACATCTCGGGCGAACGACGCTGGGTCGCAACCGATGTGAACGATGCGTCTCGGTGAACGTGATGCGACACTCGAGACGACCTCTTTGCCTGCACCCGCGCGAGGAGGATCGAGCACGACGACGTCGGGAGCGTCCAGCAGCTCGACCACTCGTTCCACTCGGCCAGGTTCGAACGCCACTTGCTTCACGTCCTGGAGCGCCGCGGCGCCGTCCGCTGCCGCGCGTCGAGAGAATTCGACACTGACCACCTGCCCGTCGGTGCCGACACTGGGCGCGAGGCTGGCGGCGAACACCCCGACACCGCCGTACAAGTCCCACGCAACCGATCCTGGATTCGGTAGTGCCCATTCGGCTACGACATCGCTGTACATCTGTGCGGCCCCGCGATGTGCCTGCCAGAAGCCGCTGGCATCCAGTTCCCACTCCCGGCCGGCAACGAATTCGTGTGCCCGGCCGCTACCGACGACGGTGCGCTGTGCCCGTTGCTGCGCCGACGCAGACCGTCGGGCGGACGCACCTCGCCTGCCCGGCGAACGTCGCCCGGTTTTCGACACCGCTGCAGGTTCGATCTCGACAACGTGTCGCTCGCCTGTACCGTCGACTGCCACGGCAAGCTCCGCACCCGGACGCCACTTCTCTTCGTTCAACCCGTCGAGAGCACCCGACATCACCTGGGGGCACCCGAGTTCGGTCACGATGGTCGAACTTCGGTAGCGGTGAAAACCCGCGCGCCCGGCAAGATCCACGGTCAGTCGAACTCGGCTTCGCCACCCGGTTCCATCTCCGGTGAACGGCACTTCCTCCACCTCGACGGCACGCTCGATGCCCGCGATACGACGCAATTGCTCACTCACCACGGATGCCTTCATGGCCCGGCCGGCAGCCAAGGTCGCGTGTGAGTAGTCACAGCATCCGGATCCACCTGGACCGGAGATCGGGCATAACGGCGCGATCCGATCCGGTGACGCGACGATGATCTCCACCGCATCTGCTCGGCAGAACGACCCGCCGCGATCCTCTGTCACTGCGGCACGGACGATCTCGCCCGGCAGTCCGTGGCGCACGAACATCACGCGGCCCTCGTGGCGCGCAACGCAAAACCCTCCGTGCCCCGGCGCCCCGAGTGTCACTTCGATGTTCTGGCCTACCCAGTTCTCACTCATGGTGCTCATTTCGGCGTCGGCGGTTCGTACCCGCGGCGCGACGCACCCGGAGCGTTCTGGATGGACTCGCGTCTCGCCTTCTCCGACGAGTGCAACTGCCACGGGACGCTGGTCACCATCACTCCCGGCTGAAACAGCAGGCGGCTCTTCAATCTGAGTGCACTCTGGTTGTGCAGAATTTGCTCCCACCAATGTCCGACGACGTATTCGGGGATGAACACGGTCACGACGTCGCGCGGCGAATCCCGGCGCACTCTCTTGACGTAGTCGAGGACCGGCCTGGTGATTTCACGGTACGGCGACTCCACGACTTTGAGCGGCACCGTGACGTCGCTCGCTTCCCAACCCCGAACGAGTGCGCGGGTGTCCTGTTCATCGACGTTCACCGTGATGGCTTCGAGTGTGTCCGGCCTGGTCGCGCGCGCGTATGCCAACGCACGCATCGTGGGCATGTGTAGTTTCGACACCAGCACGATCGAGTGTGTCCGGCTCGGCAGGACGCCATCCCACTCTTCGTTCTCGAGTTCGCGTGCCACCGTGTCGTAGTGCTTGCGGATCATCCGCATCAGAACGAATATCGCGATCATCGCCACGATGGCAATCCACGCGCCCGCTGCGAACTTCGTGATCAGCACAATCACGAGCACGGTAGCCGTCATGGCCAGGCCGATGCTGTTCACGATCCGCGAGCGGAACATGTGCCGACGTTGGTCCGGGTCCTTCTCGCTGCGCAGCAAGCGGGTCCAGTGGCGGATCATTCCCGTCTGGCTCAGCGTGAAGGAGACGAATACTCCGACGATGTACAGCTGAATCAGCTTCGTCACTTCGGCACCGAACACAACGACGAACGCGATCGCGGCACCCGACAGAAACAAAATGCCGTTGCTGAAGGCAAGGCGATCACCGCGCGTGTGCAGCTGACGCGGAAGGTAGCGGTCCTGCGCGAGAACCGATCCGAGCACCGGGAACCCGTTGAATGCCGTGTTCGCGGCGAGCACGAGGATTAGAGCAGTGACGACGGTGATGAAGAAGAAGCCGATAGGGAAACCGGAGAAGACCGTTTCGGCCAACTGGGCGATCAATGTCTTCTGCTGGTAGCCGTCGGGGACACCGATCAGCTGCGCTCCCGGATCCATCGCGTACTTGATACCGATCTTCTCGGCCAGAATGATGATTCCCATCATCAGGGTGATGCCGATGACGCCCAGCATGAGCAAGGTCGTCGCGGCATTTTTCGACTTCGGTTTGCGGAATGCGGGCACGCCGTTACTGATGGCTTCCACACCGGTCAGCGCTGCACAACCGGAGGAGAATGCTCGTGCGATGAGAAACGCGAAGGCGATTCCGTACAGATTCGAGTCCTCGGCTTTCAACTCGAAGACTGCCGAATCTGCTTTCAGATCCTCACCGAATACGTACACCCGGATCAGCCCCCAGGCCAGCATCAACACCATGCCGACCATGAATGCATAGGTGGGAACCGCGAATGCCGCCCCCGATTCTCGGATCCCTCGCAGGTTGATCGAGGTGATGAGCACGATCGCCACGACGGCGAACAGCACCTTGTGTTCGGCCACCAGCGGCACAGCCGAACCGATGTTCGATGCCGCGGCCGATATCGAGACCGCAACGGTCAACACGTAGTCGACCATCAGCGCGCTGCCCACCGTGAGCCCCGCCGTGGGCCCGAGATTGACCGTCGCAACCTCGTAATCGCCGCCACCGGAAGGATAGGCGTGCACGTTCTGCCGATAGCTTGCGACAACGACAGCCATCACGACGCAGACAGCGAGGCCGATCCATGGCGTCAATGCATAAGCGGAGATTCCGGCGACCGAGAGGACAAGAAATATCTCCTCCGGCGCGTAGGCCACCGAGGACATGGCGTCCGAAGCGAAAACGGGAAGCGCTATTCGTTTGGGAAGTAGGGTATGACCGAGCTTGTCGCTGCGGAACGGCCTACCGAGCACTAGCCGCTTGGCGGCGGTCGAAACCTTGGACACGGTGCAAAGCGTAGGCCGTCCGAATATGGCCGCACCACCGGCGCGTCCGAAACTCGCCGAACAAGTTCGACGCGCATCCACCGCATTCCTGAAATGCCCGAATTTTCGCATCGCTGCACCGGCTGGGCTCGATCATCGACACGCTGCCGGTTACCTTGTTGTACGAGCACCGAGAGTCACCGGCCTTTGCCGGGAGACGATTCGACGCTATCCGAACGGAGCTGGAGCCTGTGTACGTAGTAGTGATGGGGTGTGGCCGCGTCGGCGCATCGCTGGCCGGTGCACTTCACCGAATCGGCCACGAGGTGGCGATCATCGATCGAGACGAGACTGCGTTCCTCCGTCTGGATCCAAGCTTCGACGGCCACCGCATCGTCGGCATGGGATTCGACAGGGACGTCCTCGTCCGCTCCGGGATCGAGAAGGCCGAAGCATTCGCGGCCGTCTCCTCCGGTGACAACTCCAACATCATCGCCGCACGTGTCGCGCGCGAGACATTCGGCGTCGACAAGGTCGTCGCCCGGATCTACGACGCGAAGCGCGCGGCGGTATACGAGCGGCTGGGGATACCCACGGTGGCAACAGTCCCCTGGGCTACCGATCGATTCCTACATAATCTTCTGCGTGACGATCCGACCACCAAATGGCGTGACCCTTCGGGCAGCGTCGCGGTTGTTCTACTCGACATTCACGATGGGTGGATCGGCAAGAAGCTGGCACTGCTCGAAGAGTCGACTGGTTCACGTGCGGCATTCCTCATCAGATTCGGCACCGGACTACTGCCCGACAGGCGCACGATCATCCAGGCGGACGACGAGATTTATATCGCCGCAGTATCCGGGACGGTTGCCGAGGCAATTGCGCTTGCAGCCAATCCCCCGCCCTCCGACGACTAGTCACATCCGCACCGAGACGAACGGGAACCCATGAGAGTCGCAATCGCCGGCGCCGGCGCTGTCGGCCGATCCATTGCCCGAGAACTGATTCGTAGCGAACACAAGGTCATGCTGCTCGAGCGCAAACTCGACCATGTCGAACCCGAAGCAATTCCGGAAGCGGAGTGGGTTCTGGCCGACGCGTGCGAGCTCTCACTCCTCGAAGCGTCGAACCTCGAAACCTACGACGTGGTGATCGCAGCAACGGGAGATGACAAAGCGAATTTGGTGCTGAGTCTGTTGGCCAAGACAGAATTCGGTGTCAACCGAGTCGTCGCGCGCGTCAACGATCCTCGAAACGAGTGGCTCTTCGACGGATCGTGGGGCGTCGATGTCGCGGTGTCCACCCCGCGCATGCTTGCCTCGCTGGTCGAGGAAGCCGTCTCGGTCGGCGATCTCGTCCACCTCATGACCTTCCGCAAAGGACAGGCCAACCTGGTGGAAATCACGCTTCCGGAGAACACCCCGCTGGCCGGAAAGCC
>JBBPZN010000017.1:0-16539 GCA_038198705.1 Mycobacteriales bacterium | reverse complement strand
GTATCGGACAGGGTGCCGGATGAGACACTGTCGACCTATGAACAACTTTTCCGCATCCGAGAAATCCGGCCTCACAGCAGGGCTGGTCCTCACCGTAATGGCCTCCGTTCTAGCGGGGATCGCCTCGGACAACTTCGTCTCCGGTTTCGTCATCACCGCAATCGTGTGCGCGATCGCACTACTTGCGGCAACGTTCCTCGTTCGCTTCGTCAATACCCGTCGACGTCGATAGCTCGCCTCGATCCTTTACGCACCTGCTGCTCTAGAGTTCTGTTCATGCCGCATTCACGGATTCGAATCAAAGACGCGGCCGCACTCCTCGGCGTCAGTGACGACACCGTGCGTAGATGGATCGACAACGGAACACTCGTCGCGTACAAGGACAACGCTGGTCGAAAAGTAGTCGACGGTGCTGCCCTGGCTGCGTTCGCGCGTGAGCAGGCAACGCCTCCCCCGGATCCGACTGGCTCGGGAAGTTCGGCCCGCAATCGATTGGTCGGTCTGGTGACCGCAGTGACGTCCGATACCGTGATGAGCGAGGTCGAGATGCAATGCGGGCCGTTCACCGTCGTCTCGCTCATGAGCACCGAATCGGTGCGCACGCTGGGTCTCGAGCCGGGCAGAATTGCTGTTGCCGTGGTCAAGGCGACAACGGTCATCGTCGAAGCGGGATTCGAAGAACAATGAACGCGTCTGTCGAGGCGAAACCGGGACGCTCCGGACGAGGAATCCGCGGCAGCAACGAGGTCCGTGTCGGTCTGCCCAGGTGGTTATTCGTCCCCGCAGCGTTGGGTGCATTGTTCGTCGTCACCCCGCTGCTGGCCATTCTGTTGAAGATCGACTGGCCGAACTTCATCGCCCTCGTCTCCTCGGAATCATCACGAACGGCACTACTCCTCAGCCTCCGGACGGCAGCGACGAGCACCGCCGTGTGCATCATTGTCGGCATACCGATGGCACTGGTGTTGGCCAGAACGGAGTTTCCTGGTCAGTCCATTCTCCGAGCGCTGGTGCTGCTTCCACTTGTCCTTCCACCCGTCGTCGGCGGAATTGCCTTGCTGTACACCTTCGGTCGACTCGGCCTCCTCGGCGAGCAACTGGAGGCGTGGGGCATCGGCATCGCATTCTCCACGACTGCAGTGGTGCTGGCCCAGGCCTTCGTCTCGCTCCCCTTTCTGGTCGTCAGCCTCGAAGGAGCATTGCGCAGCACGGGACGCGGATACGAGACCGTCGCCGCCACCTTGGGTGCGCGTCCGACGACAGTGTTGCGCCGGGTGACGCTCCCGCTCGTTCTGCCTGGACTGGTGTCGGGGGCCGTTCTTGCATTCGCGCGCGCCCTCGGCGAATTCGGTGCGACGTTGACCTTCGCTGGATCACTCGAGGGAGTCACGCGAACCCTGCCATTGGAGATCTATCTGCAGCGTGAAACCGATCCCGACGCCGCAGTGGCGCTCTCGCTCCTGTTGATCGTGGTGGCGGCAGTAATCGTCGTTGCCGCCCGTGGGCGCCGATTGGCCGGGGCGCTGTGAGCTCCATCCGCCTCCTCGCCGAAGTCGCCGAACGAAACCTCGACTTCAACCTCGATGTCGAGAACGGTGAGGTCATCGCGATTCTGGGACCGAACGGGGCAGGAAAGTCCTCGTTGCTCTCGCTCGTGGCAGGTCTGCTCCGGCCCGACTCCGGACGGATCACCATCGGTGAGGATGTAGTCACAGACACCGCCGAACGCATATTCGTTCCGGCGCATGCCCGCGGCGTGGCCACGCTGTCACAGAACGCCCTCCTGTTTCCTCATCTCGACGCGGAAGCCAACGTCGCGTTCGCGCCCCGCAGTCGGGGGGTCGGTCGTCGCAAAGGAAGGGAGATTGCACGAACCTGGCTCGACGCAGTCGATGCACTCGACCTTGCGGATCGACGGCCGTCACAACTTTCGGGTGGGCAAGCACAACGCATCGCTCTCGCGCGCGCACTCGCAGCGCAGCCTCGAGTGCTACTCCTCGACGAGCCGATGGCCGCATTGGACGTAGCTACTGCACCCGTCCTGCGCCGATTGCTTCGAACCGTCCTGCGTGAGCAACGACGCACCGCACTCATCGTCACTCACGACCTCCTCGATGCGCTCGCCTTGGCCGACACGATTGTGGTCGTGCAGGCCGGCCGAATCGTCGAGCGCGGATCGACCACAGATATTCTCACCGCACCACGCAGTGAATTCGCCGCTCGGATCGCCGGAGTGAATTTGGTTCTCGGCGCTGTAGATTCGCCAGGTTCGTTGAGTACTGCGCAGGGCCTGACAGTTCACGGACACAGCACGACGCCATCGGGTGCCGAGGCAGTAGCTGTCTTCAGCCCGTCCGCAGTGGCAGTGCATCTCACCGAACCGCATGCCAGCCCGCGCAACGTACTCCCCGTCACGATCGCCGCTCTGGACGTGTCCGGCGCAACGGTTCGTGTTCGGGGTACCCACGGCGGCCAGAGCCTCGTCGCGGACGTGACGGCGGCAGCGGTCTCGGAATTGGACCTCTCGCCGGGCATGGAGGTCTACTTCGTCGTCAAGAGCCAGGAAGTTGCTATTCATCCGGCGTCGCGTTGAATGTCGGCGCCCGCGAGCGCCCACCGACCCGAGAGCGTCCGTAGGACGACCGCAATCGCCCGTAGCGACACGAATACTCCAAGACCGAACCAGATTCCGGTCAACCCCCAGTCCAGCGCCAGCGACAACCAGATGAAGGGCAGAAAACCCAGTAGGGCGCATACCAGTGTGGCGGTCCGCAGGAAGGCTGCGTCGCCGCTACCCAACAGAACACCGTCGAGGGCGAAGACGCTTCCGGCGATCGGAATGATCGCGACGAATATCCACCAGATCGAGTGCATCTGATCCACCACGGCTGGGTCTGCGGTGAACAGCTCGGGGATCACCGGCATACCGGCCGCGAACATCGCTGCCAGGACAATCGCGAACATGGTGGACCACGCGGTCAATCGCCAACCCAGTTTGGTGGCGCCGCGGACGTCGCCTTTGCCCAGAGCGGCACCGACCAGTGTTTGCGCCGCGATGGCCAAAGAATCGAGAGTCAACGACACGAGATTCCACAGCAGCAGGACAACCTGATTGGCAGCGACCGCGGCGGCTCCGAACCGCGATGCCACCGCAGCAGCAGACAAGAAGCACGCTTGAAACGCCAAGCTACGCAAGACGAGGTCGCGACCGAGAATCAACTGCACTCGCATCACCGACCACCTGGGCCGAAGCGGAACCCCTGCACGCGAAATCGCGGCGATGAACAGACACCCTGCGATCGACTGCCCGACCACATTCGCTACCGCCGATCCGAGAAGTTCCATCCGCGGGAACCCGAGCAGACCATGTACCAACATCGGGCACAGCACGCCCGACACCGACAGCCCGAAAACTACGAAACGAAGCGGCCTCCTGGTGTTCTGGACACCCCTCATCCACCCGTTGCCCGCCATCGAAATCAGGATGAAAGGAACACCGAAGACAGCGACCCGGAACCACGCGGTAGCTTCATCGGCAATCTCACCGCCGCCGATGACAGCGAGAATCGGAGCCGCCAGCACCTGCATCACGGCAACGATCGCCACACCCAGCACAACGGCGAGCCACGTCGCTTGGACACCTTCACCGACCGCGTCCCTCTCGCGTCCTGCACCGTGCATTCGAGCGGCACGCGCAGTTGTGCCGTACGACAGGAACGTCAACTGCGTGCTGACCTGAGTCAGAACCAGACCACCGACGGCCAGTCCAGCGAGCGGAAGCGCACCCAGCCTGCCCACCACTGCCGCGTCGAAAAGCAAGTAAAGCGGCTCAGCTGCGAGGACACCGAGTGCGGGCAGAGCCAAGCCGAGAATTCTGCGCGGAGACGCCTCCACTGGAGCAGTAGCTTCAGCCAAGATCGGTCAACCGAGTGCGGCGATCAGGGACGCGACGACGTCGGACTTGGAACCAGTAGCCGTATAGCCCGAAGCTTTACGATGACCTCCCCCACCGAGAGACGTTGCCACAAGGGAAACGTCGACCTGTGTCTTCGCGCGCAACGACACCGCCCAGTCATCACCACTCTGCTGTTTGAGTACCGCCGCCACTTCGGCTTCGGTCGCGGTGCGAACGATGTCGATGACACTCTCGATCTCTTCCGAGCGGAGCCCGGCGGAGTCTTCGCGGAGGATCGCGGTGTAGACGAGCCCCAGTCCGCCCGCCGCATTCGGGACCAGCTCCGCCGCTCCGAGAACCGATCCCAGCATCGGCAACCACGCGAACGGATGCGTATCGAGCAACTTCCGGGTCAGCGCAGCCCCGTCGATACCGGTTGCAAGAAGACGTTCGGCAAGAGTATGAGAGCCAGGCTGCACCCAACGAAACGACCCGGTGTCGGTGACAAGACCGGCAAACAGACATTCGGCCAGATCCCGATCGATGTCGACGTTCCACGCTTCGAATAGCCGAGCGAGCACCGCGGTGGTCGACACCGCGTTCTCATCGACCACGTTCCAGGTGCCGAACCGAGTATTGGATCGATGATGATCGATGACGAGAGTGGCACGTGCAGTATCTATCCGGTCGGACAGCGCCCCGAGGCGTCCCTTGCTTCCGGCATCGACCGTGACCACGAGATCCGCGTCGACCCGGACGTCGTCGGCCGGAACCAAGAGTTCGCGGCCCGGCAACGCGTCCATCGACCCTGGCAGCTCCGCAGGCGCCGCAAAGGACACCTGCACGTCAACTCCTCGACGCGACAGGACCAAACCCAGAGCGAGACCACTACCGATGGTGTCGGCATCCGGATTGATGTGACACAGCACGGTGACGGATCGAGCTGCTTCCAACAGATCTATCGCATGAGTCAATTCGGCCTGCGTCACTGCCTCAGGCCAGGCCCCGGGAGTCGTCGTCACCTCTATCAGTCCACGTCAGTCGACTCGGAACCATCGACCGTCTCCCGCGGCGCCTTGTACGGATCTGCCTCACCCGCAGGCTTCGCCGATGCTGCCGCTCTGGCGACCTCGCTGTCGGCTAGGCGTGCGCGCTCGAGAAGTCCTTCCATATGCCGTGCAGTGTCCGGAACGGTATCGGTCACGAACGTCAACGACGGCGTGAAGCGAACACCGGTCCCTGCACCGACTTTCGACCGAAGTACACCTTTGGCCTTCTCCAACCCTGCAGATGCAGCCTGCAGATCCGGGGCCGTATCCAAGTTTTCGCCCATCACCGTGTAATACACGGTTGCGTCGTGCAGATCCGCTGTCACCTTGCAATCGGTGACGGTCACGAACGCCAGACGGGGATCTTTGATCTCATGATCGATCGCCGTGGCGACGATGGCGGCAATTCGCTTGGCAAGCTTGCGAGCTCTCGCTGGATCCACCATGTCAATCACGCTCCTCATATGGTTCCGAGTCAGTCCTCGGGACCGAAAATTCTTCTTCTGACCGCCAACAATTCCAGATCTTGTCGCTCCGCGATATGCCGTTCGCATTCGTCGAGCTTGTCGTGCAACCCGTCGATATCGGAACCGGCAGCTGCAATTCCGAACAACGACCGCCGAAAACGCCCGAGCTCGCCCGTCTCCTCGGCCGAAACCCCGAAGCGATGTAACTCCGTGAGAACAGGATCCACCTTCGAACGCTTCTCAGCGAGCGAACGAACGTCGCCCAACAACACGTCCAACTCGAGCGCCCCCAGATACACGCGGCCATCCTTACTCAGGTTCGAGCGAAGAGCCGGCGGCGGTACTGACATACCGCCGCCGGCCCCTCGATCTAGTGCAGTGTTACTCCCCAATGCTCCACTACAGCACTACTGCTGCGAATCGACTAGTCGCGAGCCTTTTCACGAAGCTCGTACGCCTCGACGACATCGCCTACCTTGATGTCCGAGTACGTCACCGTGAGACCGCATTCGTAGCCCTCGCGCACCTCGACCACGTCCTCTTTTTCCCGCCGAAGCGAGGAAATGGTGACGGTCTCGGCAACCACCCTGTTGTCACGCAGCAGTCGTGCTTTCGCATTGCGACGGATGGTACCCGAGGTGACGAGACAACCAGCAATACTTCCGACCTTCGAAGAACGGAACATTGCGCGAATTTCGGCCTGGCCGAGCGCAACCTCTTCGTAGACCGGCTTGAGCATGCCCTTGAGCGCGCTTTCGATCTCGTCGATGGCCTGGTAGATCACCGAGTAGTACCGGATGTCGACGCCTTCACGGTTGGCCAGCTCGGTGGCCTTGCCCTCCGCTCGAACATTGAATCCGATGATGATCGCGTTCGATGCCGACGCCAGGTTGACGTTGGTCTCCGTGACACCGCCGACGCCGCGGTCGATGACGCGCAGTTCGACCTCGTCGTCGATCTGGATACCGACCAGTGCCTCTTCGAGAGCCTCGACGGTTCCCGAGTTGTCACCCTTGAGGATCAAGTTCAGCTGTGAGGTCTCCCTCAATGCTGCATCGAGATCGTCCAGGCTGATGCGCTTACGAGACTTCGCGGCAAGAGCATTGCGCTTGCGAGCGTTGCGTCGATCGGCGATCTGACGGGCAATGCGATCCTCGTCGACGACCAACAGGTTGTCGCCTGCACCGGGCACCGACGTGAAGCCGATGACCTGTACCGGACGGGACGGCAATGCCTCGATGACATCATCGCCGTGCTCATCGACCATTCGACGGACACGACCATAGGCATCACCGGCAACGATCGAGTCACCGACACGCAACGTTCCACGAGCGATGAGCACGGTGGCAACCGGTCCACGACCACGGTCGAGGTGTGCCTCGATGGCGACACCCTGAGCCTCCATGTCCGGGTTGGCACGCAGATCCAGTGAGGCGTCTGCTGTCAGCAACACAGCTTCGAGAAGTGCGTCGATGTTGGTGCCCTGCTTCGCCGAGATCTCGACGAACATGGTCTCGCCGCCGTATTCCTCGGCCACAAGTCCGTACTCGGTCAGCTGCTGCCGGATCTTGTCCGGGTTTGCACCTTCCTTGTCGATCTTGTTGATCGCGACCACGATCGGGACATCTGCAGCTTGCGCATGGTTGATCGCTTCCACCGTCTGCGGCATGACACCGTCGTCGGCTGCAACAACCAGGATCGCGAGGTCGGTTGCCTTGGCACCACGAGCACGCATGGCCGTGAAGGCCTCGTGACCCGGAGTATCGATGAAGGTGACCAAACGCTCGTTGCCTTCGAGTTCGGTGAGCACCTGGTAAGCACCGATGTGCTGGGTGATGCCACCGGACTCGCCTTCGCGGACCGTGGTGTTTCGGATCGAGTCCAACAGTCGCGTCTTGCCGTGGTCGACGTGACCCATGACCGTGACGACGGGAGGCCGCTGCTCCAAGTCCTCTTCACCGCCGGCGTCTTCGCCGTAGGTGAGGTCGAACGCGTTGAGCAGTTCGCGATCTTCGTCCTCGGGGCTGACGACCTGAACGACGTAGTTCATCTCGCCGCCGAGCAGTTCGAGGGTCTCGTCGTTCACGGACTGAGTGGCAGTGACCATCTCGCCGAGATTGAACAAGGCCTGTACGAGCGCTGCTGGGTTCGCATCGATCTTGTCTGCGAAATCCGACAGCGACGCGCCGCGGGCGAGACGAATGGTCTCACCGTTGCCGCGGGGCAACCTGACGCCGCCGACAGCGGGTGCCTGCATGCTCTCGTACTCGGCGCGTTTTGCCCGCTTCGACTTGCGGCCACGACGAACTGCTCCGCCGGGACGACCGAAAGCACCTGCAGCTGCACCACGCTGACCTGGACGGCCACCGCCGCCGGGACGACCGCGGAAGCCACCAGCGGGAGCACCACCTGCGGGAGCTCCACCTGGAGCACCCGGTGCGCCGCCACCGCGGTAACCACCGGCACCTGCGCCACCGGGACGACCACCTGGAGCACCGCCGGGTCGGCCGCCGGGGCGACCTGCCGCTGGGCTCGGACGTGCCGAACGGGTCGGCATTGCGCCGGGGTTGGGACGAGGAGGCATCGAACCCGGGCTCGGACGAGGTCCGCCGGGACCTGCTGGGCGAGGTGCACCCTGACCAGCGGCGGCCGGACGTGCACCGCCCGCAGCTGCCGGACGAGGTCCACCCTGGCCCGGAGCCGGTCGACTGCTACCGCCCGGGCGTGGTGCGCCCGGCGCGGGACGCGGGGCAGGACGCTCGGCGGGAGCGGATGAATACGGGTTGTTACCGACACGAGGAGCCTTGGGGCCCGGCTTGGGACCGGGTGCGCCTGGCTTGGGACCTGCCGGGGCAGGCGCCGCTGCGGCCTCTGGAGTGACGGCGGCCGATGCTGCGGGAGCTTGTTCTGCCGGAGCAGCAGGCGCCGGAGCGGTTGGTGCCGGAGCGGTTGGTGCCGGAGCTGGAGTCGATACCGGCGCTACGGGAGCCTCGGCTGCGACTGGAGCTACTGGTTCCTGCGCCACGGGAGCAGCAGGAGTCGGGCGCGGGGTCGGCTTCGGTCCCGGACGGGGTCCGCCGGGCTTGGCACCCGAAGCATGCTTCGGTGAGCCGTCGGAAACCGGTGCGCTGCCACTGGCCTGTTCGCCATTGGAAGCACCGGTGGCCGGAGCGGAATCCGGCTTGCCGGCCGGGAAAGATTCACGGACACGACGCGCTACTGGCGCTTCTACCGTGGACGATGCGGATTTGACGAACTCGCCTTGCTCTTTGAGCCGTGCGAGTAGTTCTTTACTGGTGACACCGAGTTCTTTAGCCAACTCGTGTACGCGGGCCTTACCTGGCACTGCTCTCCTCACTGAGAGGCCGAGCGAGGAATGGTGCCCGCACGACCTCGGGTTAACTCCGATGGACGTTCATCGTTGGTGCTTCACGGTGTGCTCATCAGTGCTGTTGCCTGTTCTTCTCGAGGGGTGAATCTCTGTCGTCGGCTCCTTCGAGAAAGGAGACGACCGCTGACGAGTCGGTAGATCCCGACACGCGTAGCGCTCTACCGAATGCACGGCGCCGATCTGCATTCTCCAGACATCTCGGGTCGAGATGCAACCATGCACCTCTACCGGGAAGCCGGTGGTCGACATCGGGCACGATCACCGATTCCGTGGAATCACGATCACGAACCACAACTCTCAGCAAACCGGCGGCCGGAGCACGCTCCTTGCACCCGACGCATGTTCTCACCGGCTGACGGACTGCCGCCGAACCGATGCTCTCATGACTCAGGGCAGAGAGTTCATTCCGAACCATCGACCACTCTACCGCTGTATTGCCTCGAACTCCGCATTCCACCCTTACGCGCTGGTGGACTCGGGTGCCGTGGCCGCGTCGCTGCGAATATCGATCCGCCAGCCGGTCAGCCTGGCTGCCAGCCGGGCATTCTGTCCCTCTTTGCCGATCGCGAGCGACAGCTGATACTCCGGGACGACCACACGTGCGGCACGAGCCTCGGCATCCACGACCGTTACCGACACAACCTTCGACGGAGACAGCGCATTCCCGACGAAGGTCGCGGGATCATCGTCGAAGTCGATGATGTCGATCTTCTCGCCGGCCAGTTCGCTCATCACGTTGCGCACTCGCTGACCTATCGGCCCGATGCACGCACCCTTGGCGTTGAGACCCGACACTGTGGACTTGACCGCGATCTTCGATCGGTGACCGGACTCGCGCGCAACGGCGACGATCTCGACCGACCCGTCGGCGATCTCTGGAACCTCGAGTGCAAACAGCTTGCGCACGAGGTTGGGGTGGGTTCGCGAGAGGGTGATCTGCGGTCCGCGCTGGCCCCGAGCGACTCCGACCACGTAGCACTTGATCCGCTCGCCGTGCTCGTAACTCTCACCTGGCACCTGTTCGGCAGGCGGCAGCACGCCGTCTGCGCCGTTCGCATCGCTGCCGATCCGCACGATGACCGTGCCCTTGGCATTTGCTCTGGTGTCCCGCTGAATGACCCCGCCCACGATCTCACCCTCGTGCGTCGCATATTCGCCGAACGAGCGCTCGTGCTCGGCGTCACGCAGACGCTGAAGGATTACCTGCCGGGCGGTTGTCGCAGCGATTCGGCCGAACCCTTGAGGAGTGTCGTCCCACTCCGAGATGGTGTTGCCGTCACCGTCGATCTCTTTTGCCATCACTCGCACCGAACCGGTCTTGCGATTGACGTCGATCCACGCATGGGGCTGATGGCCCTCGGTGTGCCGGTAAGCGGTCAACAGAGCGGACTGGATCGTCGAGATGACCGTTTCGATCGACACCCCCTTGTCCGCTTCGATGGCGCGCAACGCCGCGATGTCGATATTCACTTGTCGGACCCTTCTTCCGGTGTTTCCACGTTCACTATCTCGTCGTTGTCGGCAGGAGCAGGCCTACCTTCGACAACGCCGCCCGTCAGCTCCATCTCGTCTGCCTTCGGCTTCGAGAATTCTACTTGCACAACAGCCTTCACAACGTCATCGAGCTCCACGACTCGGGTCGCGAGCACACCCTTGTCACGAGTGACCACCGTGAGCGATCGGCCATCGAGATGACCGACACGTGCGTCGAACTTTTCGTTCTCCAACTTGAATCGGACCATCCGTCCGCGTGCGCGCCGCCAATGGCGATCCTCGGTGAGCGGACGATCGACTCCAGGAGTGGTCACCTCGAGGGTGTAAGGAGCATCACCGAAATCCGACACCGCGTCGAATATGTCGGAGATCTCACGGCTGAGCGACGGCAACGTGTCGAGGTCGATCCCCTCTTCGCGATCGACCATGATGCGTACGGCACTGTGCTTACCAGCCGAGACGACGTTGACATCTTCCAAATCGAACCCACGGCTGGTCACCAGTTCGGACAGGAGTGCGATGACCCTCTCCTTGGACGGAACAGGCATCGTTGCGAAAACTCCTCGTTCAGTTGTGGTCGGACCCCATCAGAAGTGTGATCGAATCCGTAAGTGGCGAACGCACAGCCTAACGCCAACGGGAAGCGTTCGTGACCAGCCTGGGTGCACGAGATGCAGAATGCACCTGGCACGATGTTCCCGTGTCGACGTTCGCTCTCCCCCGCACCCTCAGCCGCCGTGGCGCCCTGCGCTTGACCGGTGGCGCCGCTCTCACCGCCGTCGGGCTCGCCACAACTGCCGGATGTTCGTCCGACACCGACCCCGGGCCGGGGCTCGACACCCTCACCAGCCACCTCCGACTTGCGCGTCGCGACGCGGCCGCCGCAGGCGCCCTGATCGCGCTGAGCCCGACCCTGGCCGAGCCCCTGAGCGTCGTGCAGACCGAACGAACGGCACACGCCGACGCCCTGGCCGCTGAAATCGATCGCGTGGCGGGTAAGCCCGTAGAGGAGAGCGCAACTACCTCGACCACATCGACACCGGCTGCGGTGCCGCCGCCGACCATGGAGGAACTCAAGGCCGACCTCGGTGAATCCCAACGAGGAGCCGCGGACTCGGCGAAAAGCGAATCCGGTTATCGCGCAGGCCTGTTGGGGTCGATCAGCGCCGCCTGCGCCGTCGAACTGGCGATGGTGTTGCCATGAGCGATCTCGGGATCGAACAGCAAGCACTCGTCGACGCATTGAACGCCGAGTACGCAGCGATCTTTGCGTATGGCGTCGTCGGCGCATTTTCGAATCCGGCTCGTGGGGGCCTCATCGCCGCGGACGCTGCAGCGCACCGCGCACGGCGAGACGCAACCCTCGATGCGTTGCGCGCCGCGAGCGTCACCCCGCCGCTTGCCAGTCCGGCATATTCCATCCCGTTTCCGGTCGGCGACCCTGTCACGTCGGCGCAGCTTGCCGCACAGGCAGAGATCGACACCTCGATAGCGTGGAGGTCGGTCATCGAGCGCAGCGAGTCCGGCCCCACGCGGGAGACCGGAGTCACTGCGCTCACAGAAGCCGCGTTACGACTGGCGAACTGGCGTGAAATCCTTGGTGTAGCTCCGCCGACCGTCCCGTTCCCCGGTCAACCGTGAGCCGCCGCCGACTTCGCTGAGTCAGCCCCTCATCTCGTATGCGCCGTCGTAGGACACTACTTCGGACCACACTGCGTCGAAGCGAGCCAGATCGACCACCGGCTTGCGGATCGCCGCAAGAGCCCAGGCCTGCTGCGCCTCGGTAGAGGACGGCTTCCCGTGCAGAGCAACTGCGTAACCGGAGAAATCACGAATTTGAAAGTCGAAGATCTGATCGAGCAACTCGGTGGAGACCTTCTCGGCCGATTCCAGAATCAGCTGACCGTAGACGACCAACGAAAACAGGTGCCCCACGTTGAGTAGGAAGTCCAGATCCTCCTGCTGTGCTTCATCCGGTGCGGTCTCGGTCAGGAACGTCTTGAAGGCCGAAGCCTGCTCGTAGAACCTCGCGACGTTGGGTACATGTGAAAACTTTTCGTACGTCGACTCCCAGTCGTGGAATCGCACTTTCCCCGCTCCGCGTGCGGGACCCTGAGCGAAGAAAAACGCGTCGTCGGAGGCGTCGTCACGTGTGACCACGTCGGGGTAGTCCATCGGGGCGAACATGTACGCCGGCATGAACTTGAGCATGAGCGCAACGTTGACGTGCACTGTGCCCTCGAGTTTGGGCAGGGTTCCGATCATCTGCGCGGCCTCACGAAAGTACGTGTTCTTCTCGTACCCTTTCGCTGCGATCACATCGTGCAGCAACCGAACCACGGTCTCGCCTTCGGAGGTCACCTTGGCCTTGGTCATCGGATTGAACAGCAGGTAGCGCCGATCCTCGAGGCTTGCGGACCTGAAGTAGTCGACGGCCCGCCCACTGAAGAGCTTCATCGCGATCAGTCGCGAATAGGCGTCGACGAAACTTGCACGCACATGCGGAAATTCGGTGACCCGGTTGCCATAGAGAATCCTGTTGTGCGCGTGCGTGATCGACTCGTAGAACGCATGTTCGGTGATTCCGATCGAACCCGTGCAGAGGTTGAACTTACCGACGTTGACGGTATTGAGTGCGGCGGAAAACGCGTCTGCGCCAATGTGCAGAATGTCCTCGGCTCGGACCGGGTAGTCCTCGAGGGTGAAGGTACTGACGAACATCTGGCCGTGAATCACGTTGTCACGTAAAACATATTTGGGATGACTGCTGTCGGCGACGAAGAATACGTAGGCATCCGGTCCATCGCGGTCGGTGCGGCGACCGAACACCGAGACCATGCCCGCGACGTTGCCGTTGCCGATGTAGTACTTTTCCCCCGACGCCAGAAACTCGGTTCCCTCTTCCTCGGACGGCCGAAGCAACATATCCGTCGAGTAGACGTCGGCACCGTGGGCGCGCTCGGATAGCCCGAACGCCATCACGGATCCGTCGTTCAGTGCCCGCGCTGCACGACGTTTGGCCTCCTCGTTCTCGCTCATCCAGATCGGCCCGAGTCCAAGTACGGTGACCTGCCAGGTATACCAGTAGGACAGTCCGTAGAAGCCGAGGATTTCGCTCAGGGCAGCATTACGCGAGGCATCCCAGCGCTTGTCGGAGTCGCCCCCGGCATACGCTGCCGGTGTCGAAAATGTCGCGAACAGCTTCTCCTTGGCAACGAAGTCGAGAAAGTCGCTGGTCCAGACGGCTTCGAGGTCGTCGGCGAGCAATCTGGCCTTGCCTCGATCCTCGAACCAGTCGATCAGCGATCGCAACTGGCTCCGCGTTTCGTCGTCGAACTGGGTCGGATCGTACGTCGCGGGACGAACAACGTGAGGTGGGCCATGTTGTCACCTTTCCTAGTCGGCTGCCCCGAAGCTACCAGTGAGTAACCGACCCGAACCGCGGAACTACGCGTTCACAATGTCCCACGTACCGTTTCGACGATGTCGGCGACAGCGGTCTCGGTGTCGAGGTCACGGCTTTCCCCGGTGAAGCGGTCACGGAGTTCGACCTTGCACTCGGCCCATCCCCTACCGACGACGACGACGACCGGCACTCCGATGAGTTCGGAGTCCTTGAACTTGACGCCCGGCGACGCCTTCCGGTCGTCGAAAAGCACGTCGAGACCCTGCGCGTCGAGTGCTGCCGCAATGGATTCGGCGCCGGCACGTGCAGCTTCGTCTTTGTTGGCGATGACCAGGTGTACATCTGCAGGCGATACTTCGCTCGGCCAACGCAGACCCTTGTCGTCGTGCATCTGCTCGGCGACGACGGCGACCAGACGCGAAACACCGACGCCATAGGAACCCTGGACGAGGCGAACCGGCTTGCCACTCTCACCGAGTACGTCGACCTTGAAGGCGTCGGTGTACTTGTGGCCGAGTTGGAAGATATGACCGATCTCGATACCGCGCGCGCTGACGAGCGCGCCGCGACCGTCCGGGGAGAGATCGCCGTCCCGTACCTGGGCGGCTTCGATGGTGCCGTCCGGAGTGAAATCGCGGCCGGCCACCAGGTTCACCACATGCTTACCCTTGATATCAGCTCCGGTGATCCACGACGTCCCCTCGACGACACGAGGGTCGACGAGGTAACGAACCCCGTTGGCCTGCAGCGCACGTGGCCCGATGTAGCCCTTCACCAGGAACGGATTGGCCTCGAAGTCGGCGTCGGTGAGCAGCGCGAATTCGGCCGGCTCGAGAGACGCTTCGAGGCGCTTCTCGTCGACCTCACGGTCGCCGGGCAGACCGACAGCGAGCAACTCCCACTCCCCGTCTGCGTTGCGCACCTTGAGCAGAAGGTTCTTCAACGTGTCTGCGGCGGTGACGGTGCGACCCAGATCGACCGAATTGGCCCACTCGACCAACGTGGCAATGGTGGGTGTCTCACCCGTCTCGTGATCGACGGCGGCAGGCTGTCCCTCGATCGGCAACGATGTCGGCACGGGAGTCGTGACGGCTTCGACATTCGCCGCGTATCCCGATTCGATGCACCGCACGTAAGTGTCCTCACCGATGTCGCTCTCGGCGAGGAATTCCTCGGACGCACTTCCACCCATCGCGCCGGACGTCGCCGCCACGATGACGTACTTGACCCCGAGCCGAGCAAAGATCTTCTGGTAGGCCTCACGATGTGCCGCATAGGACCGCTTCAGCCCGTCCTCGTCCATGTCGAACGAGTAGGAATCCTTCATGACGAACTCGCGTCCGCGCAGGATGCCCGCGCGCGGGCGTTCCTCGTCGCGATACTTGGTCTGGATCTGATAAAGCGTGACCGGCAGGTCCTTGTACGAATTGTACTCACCCTTCACCGTCAGTGCGAACAGTTCCTCGTGGGTGGGACCGAGCAACATGTCGTTGCCCTTACGGTCCTTCAGCTTGAATAGTGCGTCGCCGTAATCGGTCCATCGATTGGTGGTCTCGTACGGCTCGCGAGGCAGCAACGCCGGGAGCGAGATCTCCTGCGCACCGATCGCGTTCATCTCTTCACGAACGACTCTTTCGATCTGGCGCAGTACTCTCAGGCCGAGCGGCAGCCAGGAGTACACACCCGGGGCGATACGACGAACGTAACCGGCTCGAACCAACAGCTTGTGGCTGTCGACTTCGGCGTCGGCGGGGTCGTCACGAAGAGTGCGGAGGAAGAGCTGCGAAAGACGGGTGATCACGGGGTACGAGCGTAGTCGGTGCTCTGTGGGTGGGTAACGTTGCTCCCCGTGCTGATTCTGCTGCCCCCATCCGAGACGAAATCGGACGGCGGTGACGGCTCTCCTCTGGATCTGGAAGTTCTGTCGCTCCCCGAGCTCAATCCACTCCGACACAAGCTGGCCGACGCGCTCGTGGAGCTGGCGGGCGATCCCGAGGCATCGGCGACCGCGCTGGGTCTAGGACCGACCCAGACCCAAGAAAGCGAACGCAACGCTGCCCTGTGGCGTTCCCCCACGACACCAGCGCTGAGCCGCTACACCGGCGTTCTCTACGACGCTCTCGACGCGCGCTCGTTCACGAAGGCCGGTCGAGCACGGGCGGCAGCGCGGTTGTGGATCGGATCTGCATTGTTCGGGGCAGTACGTGCATACGATCCGGTTCCGTACTACCGGTTGTCCGGTGGATCGACGATCCCTGGCTTCGGCACCTTACGTTCGCATTGGAAGCCCGAGTTGGCCGACGCCGTGGCGGCGCAGTCCGATGGATTGGTCATCGATCTGCGCTCGGGGACGTATCAGCAACTCGGCCCGGTGCCCGGCGCCGTCACGGCAACGGTGCTGACCGAGAAACCCGATGGCAGCAGATCTGTCGTGAGCCACTTCAACAAGCATCACAAGGGCGTGCTGGCTCGTGCACTGACCCTGACGACCGCCGAGCCGAAGAACGTGCATGCGGTGGCCCGAGTCGCATCGCGGGCCGGCTTGAGCGTGGAAGTCGCCTCGGCGACCGAACTGATCGTCCTCACCCGATGAACCCGGTCCCGGATTTACTCCGGCAAGGCGCCGACGTGTCCTACGGCAAGAGTCGGGATCTGCGGCGCGTGGACGAAGTCGTCGATCGTCTGATCGCGTTGGAGGACCACGACGCCTCGGCGCTGGCATCGTTGGCGCTGACGAACATGATCGAGACGATGTACGAGGCGGGCTGGCAACCGTTCGACCTTCTGCATATCGTCAAGCGTCAGCAAACGCTCCCGGTGTCCTCGCTCGCCGCTAG
>JBBPZN010000016.1:0-28863 GCA_038198705.1 Mycobacteriales bacterium | reverse complement strand
AGTCACCCGAGGCCGCGGATCATTGGGACGAACGCATGTGGAACAGAACCCCGCGCACCTGAGGGGTACTGTTGCGGCACAAAGCAACTCAACGGTATCGTTGAGTTGCGTCGATCTAGGCCAACCGGGTTCGCGGGCCTTGCAATACACCGCGGCAACCGGCCCGCCGAGGTCGACGCCTATGCCAACCGTATGAGCATCGGGGCATCGGCCAACCGTGCACGACGAGAACGGCCCGCCGAACGCCCCGGCAGTCGCATAAACGGCCCGCATGGCTCACTCAATTCAACTGTGCCACAAGGCACGTGAGTCCATAGGGGACAAACCATGAACAAGTCACAGCGCGCAATCCAGCTGGCCAAGGCCGAGGCAGCTACAGAGGGCGGCCTCGAAGAATTGCGGCAGAAGCTCATTCAGACGGCACAGGAAATTATTTCTGAGTACCAGGGTGAGGGCCGCGCACCTAGTGCCGAGGAGGCCGACGGTTTATCCAAGGCGGCGACCCGCGTGACCGCCCTCGATACGACGATCAAGGCGGCCAAGGAATCGGCGGCGGTGGCCGCCAAGTTCAAGGGCCACGCAATCGACCAGGACGGCAACCGCATATCCGGCGGGAGCATGGGCACCAAGTTCCTCGGTTTGACGACCCGAGCGGGCGTCAAGACCGCGGCGGTGGCATTGGCCAAGGGAATGACCAACCCCGATCCATCGTCCAAGGCGCTCGTAGCCGCGGGCACCGCAACGGGTGACGTTCCGATGATCGGCATTTACGAACGCCCCGACTTGCCGACCACGATTCTCGACCTGTTGCCGATGCGCCTCGTCGAGTCTCATTTCAGCTACCTACGTGAAACCGAGCGGGCCGACAACGCCGGTGTTGTCGCGCCGGGCGCAGAGAAGCCACGATCCGATTACCTCATCGAACGGATCGAGGACCACCTACGCGTCGTGGCGCACATTGGTGGTCCGGTTGATAAGTACGTTCTCGAGGATTCGGCATCGGTGACGGCGTTCCTCGAGCGTCGTATGCTGCACGGCCTACGCCTCGGTCTCGAGGATGCTCTGTTGGTCGGTGACGGTCTCGTGGCAGCGGGACCGCCTCGTGTCGACAACGTCAAGGGCATTTTGAATCAGTCGGGCATTCAGGTGCGGGCGTTCGCTGACGACCTGCTGACGACGATCCGGCGGGCAATCACGAGCCTCGAACGCCTCGGACACCAAGCAAGCGCGCTCGTTCTCTCACCCGACGATTGGGAAATGCTCGAACTCACGCGCCGCGTGGGCGACGGCGGTTTCGACCTCGGCCCGGCCAACCTTCCCGTCGACCGCGCCAAGCGTCTCGTGTGGGGAGTACCGACTGTGACGTCCAATGGCCTACCGGCCAAGACCGGCCTCATGCTCGACACCGCGGCGGTCGATTTCGTCGGTGACGGTCGTATCAGTGTTGATTGGAACCCGTACTCGGGATTCTCGCGCAACGAGGTCGAGGTGCGCGCTGAGACACGTATCGGTGTGAATCTCACAAGCCCGCTCGGTGTAATCAAGATCGCCACAGCGGCGTAATCAGACCCCGCCGTTACCGACGACGGCGGCGTTCGTTACGCGGGCGGCGTGACGAACACAGCAGTAACGCCCCGGTCCCTCACAAGGGGGCTGGGGCACTGTTGTGTCACCGCTCGGATGCGTTGGCGTGCACGACCACGTCGTGCACACGTGGTGCAGACACAAGAAAGGCCCCCCTCGAAAGGGGGCCTGACCTGGTGTTTCTATGGTGCGCGATACTGGGATTGAACCAGTGACCTCTTCCGTGTCAGGGAAGCGCTCTCCCGCTGAGCTAATCGCGCAAGATCAGAAGTTGAAGGTCGGGAACCTTCGCTTCGTTACGAGGTGGAGACGGGAATCGAACCCGTGTGCACGGCTTTGCAGGCCGTTGCCTCACCACTCGGCCACTCCACCAACGGGCCCTAGTCCCTCGAGCGGATGACGGGATTCGAACCCGCGACCCTCACCTTGGCAAGGTGATGCGCTACCACTGCGCCACATCCGCATGCTCCTCAGAGGCAGTTGCTCTCTCTGCGGTGCGGTCAAAACATTAGACCAACGGCAGACAAACTCACAAATCACGTGGTCAGACGCTGGTTTGGGGGCGTAAGGCCGCGTGGGACAGCCGAAAACAGGTCGATGGAAGACGTCCCCCGGATGAAGTCGGGGCGATTCGGGATTCATCGGGAGCTTCTGTTAATGTTCTGCCTCGTTCGGCGAGAGTCGAAAGACGGTCCCGTGGCTCAGTGGGAGAGCGTCCGCTTCACACGCGGAAGGTCGCTGGTTCGATCCCAGCCGGGACCACAAGATTGCATCAAGCCCCCTGCCCTTACGGGTTGGGGGCTTGATGCATGTTCGAGGCGTTGCATGTTCCGAGCCTGGGTTTCGGATTCGTCTAGCCTGGGACCGTGGCAGTCGACGACGTTCGTACCGATCAGGCAGAGACCGACGACGAGAACAGTGTTCTCGATCGCCTCTCTCAGCGGAGACATCGACTTCGCGCCAAGATCGGGTCCAATCCTGCTGTCGACCTGACTTACCGCGTCGTAGTCGGTGTCGTCGGGTTTGCAGTCCTGGTTCTCGGCATCATTGCGATCCCGTACCCGGGTCCGGGCTGGCTGATCGTCTTCGCCGGGTTGGGCATTCTCGCATCCGAGTTTACCTGGGCGCATCGACTCCTGCAGTTCGCCCGTGGGAAGTACGACGGGTTCATGGAATGGTTCTCGCGCCAGTCGATCGCAATCAGGGCACTGGGAGTGCTGTTCACCGCAGGTGTGGTCCTCGCTACGTTGTGGTTGATCGGCGGTCTGTATCTGGTCGCCGGTTGGGTCGGGCCGGACTGGCAGTGGCTCGCGAGCCCACTCTGAGCATGCAGGCCGGAGTGAGGTAAGAGTCGGAAGTGAGTTCCCGATAGGCTGTCCTTCGGTCTCACTCGACCGAAATGACCTATCGAGGAGTACATCGCCGTGACAATGCCCGTAACAGACGTCTCACCCGCCCGCATCATGGTGCCGGCTGGAACGACCGCTGGAACGGCGTTACGGGACACCGGTCTCCCGAACAAGGGGCCCGACGCCATCGTGGTGGTCCGAGACGCCGAAGGTCACCTTCGCGACCTGTCGTGGGCTCCTGAGCGCGATGCCGAGGTTGAGCCGGTGGCCGCGAACACCGAAGACGGGCGGAGCGTCATCCGTCATTCGGCCGCACACGTCCTCGCGCAGGCCGTGCAAGAACTCTTTCCGGACGCCAAACTGGGAATCGGTCCCTTCATCAAGGACGGCTTCTACTACGACTTCGACGTGAAGACTCCTTTCACTCCTGAAGATCTGACTGCTCTCGAAAAGAAGATGAAGCAGGTCGTCAAGGCAGGCCAGCGATTCTCGCGGCGGGTGTACGAGTCGATCGACCAGGCACGCGAAGAGCTCGCCAACGAGCCGTACAAGCTCGAGCTCGTGAACGACAAGTCCGGTATCGACGATCCCGAGATCATGGAAATCGGCGGCGGCGAACTCACCGCGTATGACAACTTGAATCCCCGAACCGGAGAACGCATCTGGGGGGATTTGTGCCGCGGGCCCCACATTCCGACGACCAAATACGTGCCGGCGTTCAAATTGACTCGCAGCTCCGCGGCATATTGGCGAGGAAACCAGGACAATGCGGACCTGCAGCGGATCTACGGCACCGCCTGGGAGTCGACCGAGGCGTTGGACAAGCACCTCGAGCTGTTGGCAGAGGCCGAGCGCCGAGACCACCGCAAGTTGGGTTCGGAGCTCGACTTGTTCAGCTTCCCGGACGAGCTGGGCTCCGGTCTTCCGGTTTTCCACCCGAAGGGTGGCGTGATCAGGAACGAGCTCGAGAACTACTCACGACAACGTCATATCCAAGAGGGCTACGAGTTCGTCAACACCCCGCACATCACCAAGGGACACCTGTACGAGGTTTCCGGCCATTTGGATTGGTACCGCGACGGCATGTTCCCCGCGATGCATCTCGACGCCGAACTCGATGAGGACGGCGCGGTGCGCAAGCCCGGCCAGGATTACTACCTCAAGCCGATGAATTGCCCGATGCACAACTTGATCTTCCGCTCGCGGGGCCGGTCGTATCGCGAACTGCCACTGCGCTTGTTCGAATTCGGGTCGGTGTACCGCTACGAGAAGTCCGGTGTGATCCACGGGCTTACTCGAGTGCGCGGAATGACTCAGGACGATGCTCACATCTTCTGCACACGAGATCAGATGCACGACGAGCTCACTCGCGCATTGAAATTCGTTCTCGGCCTCCTGAAGGACTACGGGCTCGACGAGTTTTACCTCGAACTGTCGACCCGTAACCCGGAGAAGTCCGTGGGAAGCGAAGAGGTGTGGGAGGTGGCAACGAACACTCTCGCCGAGGTCGCTGCCGCATCGGGCCTGGACTTGGTGCCTGATCCCGGCGGTGCAGCGTTCTACGGGCCGAAGATCTCGGTGCAAGCCAAAGACGCTCTAGGTCGAACCTGGCAGATGTCGACCATTCAACTCGATTTCAACTTGCCCGAGAGGTTCGAGCTCGAGTACACCGCGTCCGGTGGCACGAAAGAGCGTCCGGTCATGATTCACCGGGCCCTGTTCGGCTCCATCGAGCGATTCTTCGGCCTACTGACAGAGCATTACGCTGGAGCGTTCCCAGCGTGGCTGTCACCGGTACAGGTCGTCGGCATCCCCGTCGCAGAAGTCCATCAAGACCATTTGTTCTCCGTGATTGCCGACTTGAAGAAGCTCGGGATACGAGCGGAGGTCGACGCGAGCGACGATCGCATGCAGAAGAAGATCTTCAACCAGACCGCGCAGAAGGTTCCTTTCATGCTCCTGGCAGGAGAGCGCGACGTCGAGGCAGGTGCTGTGAGTTTCCGTTTCCGTGACGGCACCCAGGTCAACGGTGTCCCGACCGCTGATGCGGTAACGCTGATTGCCGGCTGGATTACCGCACGCTCCAATACATCTCCTACCGCCGCGCTCTTTGTTCCCGACACTTCAGGAGTGAGCTGACAATGCCCGAACAGGATGCGGCGATCGTCGACACCGGTCTCGGTCATCCCGATCGTCTGCAGCGGTTGTGGACGCCGCATCGGATGTCGTACATAGCCGAGGCGCCCGGGGCAAAAAATCAGTCGAGCGAACCGTTCTCCGACATTCCGCAGATGAGTGACGAGGACGGTCTCGTCGTGGCGCGGGGCGAGCAGGTGTATGCCGTGCTCAATCTCTATCCGTACAACCCCGGGCACACGATGGTTGTGCCGTACCGGCGTGTCGCTGCGCTCGAGGATCTCACCTCCGCCGAGAGCGCCGAGCTGATGGAGTTCACTCAAAACACCATTCGCGTCATCAAAAGAGTGTCGCGGCCACACGGATTCAACGTCGGCCTCAATCTCGGTGCTGCAGCAGGGGGTTCGTTGTCCGAGCATCTGCACCAGCACATCGTTCCCCGATGGGGAGGCGATGCGAATTTCATCACCGTGATCAGCGGCACCAAGGTGATGCCTCAGTTGCTACGCGAGACTCGTGCTCTGCTGGCATCGGCATGGAACGAATGAGTCGGCGCGGCGACGGGACGTCGTCATGCTGAGCGTCTTCGGACGGGCTTCGGTATCGAAGCTGACCGCCCCGCTGGGTAAGGCGCTGAACAGCACCGGGCTGACGCCGAACTCGGTGACGCTGATCGGAACGGTCGCGACAGTGGCGGCCGCGGTGACACTGTTCCCAGGCGGCTACTTGTGGTGGGGATCAGTCGTCATCACCTTGTTCGTCTTGTTCGACATGCTCGACGGTGCAATGGCTCGGGCCAGAGGCGGTGGCACCAAGTACGGCGCGGTTCTCGACGCTACTTGCGACCGGGTCGCCGATGGTGCCATTTTCGGTGGGCTCGCGTGGTGGGCGGTGTTCACCGAGAACGACAAGCCATTGCTGATCGCGACGCTGATCTGCCTCGTGACTTCGCAGGTCATTTCCTACGCCAAGGCGCGCGCCGAAGCATCGGGTCTGTCGGCCGACGGTGGTTGGATAGAACGCCCGGACCGTCTGGTGATCGTGCTCGTCGGCGCCGGTTTGACCGGTGTCGGTCGCCATTTCGACATTCCTTGGCTACAGAGCCTGATCTATCCGGCGATGTGGATTCTCGCAGTGGCGAGTGTGGTGACAGTCTTTCAGCGAGTACTCGCCGTACGGAGTTCCGAGGGCGCACGCGAGATCATCTTCCCGCCGACTACGCCGCCCGAAGCCGGATCCGATGGGAAGGCTGAATAGAGATGACGCTCGTCGAGCGTGCCACCGATGCCGGGTATGCCGCAGGGTGGCGAGTGGTTCGAGCGCTTCCGGACTCGTTGGCTCGGAAGCTGTTCGACAAGGGTGCCGATGTCGCTGCACGTCGCGGCGGTGGCCCGGAGCAATTGCGAAAGAATCTGGGCCGAGTTCTCGGTGTGCACCCGAACCTGGTTCCGGACGAGTTGATTCGTGACAGTGTCCGATCCTATGCCCGTTACTGGCGTGAAGCATTTCGACTGCCGTCGATGGATTTGGATTCCCAGGCCGCCGTCATCGACAAATGTGTTTACGGTCGTGAGCATCTCGACGCCGCACTGAGTGCGGGTTCCGGGGCGGTGCTGGCTCTGCCGCACAGCGGGAATTGGGACATGGCAGGGATGTGGTTGGTCCGAACCTACGGACGTTTCGCCACCGTTGCGGAACGACTGAATCCCGAATCGTTGTATCAGCGATTCGTCGACTACCGCGAAGGCCTCGGATTCGAGATATTTCCGCTGAGCGGGGGAGAATCCCCGCCCTTCGCCGCATTGTCGGAGCGGCTTCGAGCCAATGGGGTCGTCTGCTTGCTCAGTGAACGCGACCTGGCGAAACACGGTGTGCCGGTCTCCTTCTTCGGAGAGCAGACCCGGATGGCGGCCGGGCCTGCGAAGCTCGCCCTCGATACCGGGGCACACCTGCTACCGGTACACGGCTACTTCGACGGCGACGGGTGGGGTTTCACCATTTCACCTCGCATCGACGTCAGCGAGGGTGTCGCCGTTGCTACTCAGGCGCTCGCCGACTCGTTCGCCTCGCAGATCGCCGAGCACCCAGCGGACTGGCACATGTTGCAACCCCTGTGGATGTCCGACCTGTCGGGCAAGCGAAGAGCACGAATCGAGGAGTTGTGAGGATTGGGATGGTCTGCCCGTACTCCTTCGACGTTCCGGGCGGAGTGCAAGCGCACGTACAACAACTTGCCGAAGTGTTCATCGAGCGCGGACACCGTGTCAGCGTGCTGGCCCCGGCATCGGAGGAGACTCTGCTCCCGGACTTCGTCGTCTCGGCCGGTGAGGCATTGGCGATTCCGTACAACGGCTCTGTTGCCCGCCTGCGTTTCGGGCCCGTGACGTATTCGAGAATCCGTCGATGGATCAATGAGAACGATTTCGACGTTCTGCACATTCATGAGCCCAATGCGCCGAGTCTGTCGATGCTCGCCCTCAAAGCTGCCGACGGGCCGATCGTCGCCACTTTTCATACCTCGACCACGAAGTCGTTGTTCCTGAGCACATTCCAAGGGGTGCTTCGGAAATACCACGAGAAGATCAGCGGTAGAATTGCAGTGTCCGAGCTTGCCCGACGGTGGCAGGTCGAAGCCCTCGGCGGCGACGCCGTCGAGATCCCCAATGGCGTCGACGTCGCCGCATTCGCGGGGGCGCCGCCTCTGCCCGGTTATCCGCGAGCGGGGAAAACCGTGCTGTTTCTCGGGCGCTTCGACGAACCCCGTAAGGGGATGGGGGTGCTCCTCGGTGCCCTTCCGTCGCTCGTAGCGCGGCATCCCGATATCGAGATTCTCGTCGTCGGTCGCGGCGACGAGGACAAGCTGCGGAACGAAGCAGGGGCGCTGGGCCATCATCTGAGATTCCTCGGACAGGTGGACGACACGGAAAAGGCCTCGGCGATGCGCAGTGCCGACGTCTACTGCGCGCCGAACCTCGGTGGTGAAAGTTTCGGAATCGTGCTCGTCGAAGCGATGGCGTCGGGAACAGCAGTCGTGGCCAGTGAGCTCGATGCGTTCCGTCGAGTGCTACGCGACGGTGCCGCCGGGCTTCTCGTTCCGATCGGCGACTCCGAGGCGCTGGCAACCGCTGTCGATTCTCTGTTGTCCTCGGAGAAACTACGGGTCGGATTGGTCGAAGCCGCAGGTCGAGCCGTTGTCGACTACGACTGGCCGGTAGTCGCCGAACAGATCATGCGCGTCTACGAGACAGTCACCGTCGGAGGCCAGAAGGTGCGGGCTGCGAGCTGATGACGTTGTCTGTATTGACGATTCTCGTACTGGGCTTGGTTTCCGTGGTGATACTGGTCGTCGGCCTGTGGGCCTACGCCACGGCCAATCGTTTGGATCGCCTTCATGTCCGATCGGACCTCGCATGGCAATCACTCGATTCGGCGTTGGCCAGACGTGCCGTGGTGGCCCGTGCAGTATCGGCGGCGACTCGCGATCAGCTCGAAGACAGTAAACGACTCGCCGCTTTGGCCGACACCGCCGAAAGGGCGGAGAGATCGCGACGTGAGGACGCCGAGAATGCCGTGTCCGGTGCACTCGCAGCTCTCGATCCGGCAGATCTTCCGCCGCAGCTGGTTGCCGAACTGGCAGATTCAGAAGCGCGCGTACTGATCGCGAGGCGTTTCCATAACGATGCGGTGCGGGACACCTTGGCGCTGCGAACGACCACACCCGTGCGGATCTTGCATCTGGGCGGTACCGCGCCCTTGCCGACGTACTTCGAAATTGCCGAAAGATCGGCGTCGGAGACCTTCGGCCACAAGGAACGAGCCGTGCAGCGGACCTCGGCGAGAGTTGTGCTCGTCGACGAACGCGGCCGGGTTCTGTTGTTGCGTGGACATGACCCGATCGTTCCGGAAGTCTTCTTCTGGTTCACGATCGGCGGCGCGGTCGAATCCGGTGAGAGTCTGCGTGAAGCAGCCGTGCGTGAGGTCTACGAGGAAACCGGTCTCGAAGTCGAAGCAGCTGGTCTCAAGGGTCCCATGTGGCGGCGGGTGGCCACGTTCCCTTTCAATGGAACCCTGATTCGGTCGGAAGAGCTGTTCTTCGCGTACCGCACCCAGGAGTTCGAACCTCAGCACGGTGGCTTCACCGATTCCGAACGACGAACCGTCACCGGCCATCGTTGGTGTGAGGAGGACGACATCCGCGCCTTGGGTACGACGGGCGAAACCGTCTATCCCCTCGAACTTGCCGAGCTACTCGACGAAGTCAACATCGTGCTTGCCCGACGAGTGGAGCCGGACGTCCGAGCCATTCGCTGACATCCTCCGCTGACACCCTTCGCTGACACCCTTCGACGGCAGATCGACTGCTCGGTGATCGAGGGCTACCAGTCCAGCAATCGCCGAGTGGTTATAGGTGGTGGCCGAAGGCCAGCCTAGGATCGACCTCGAACAAATACGTCCTTTCGGATCCGCGGGCACGTGCGCCCGCTGCCGTTGAAGGATGATTCGACATCGAGAACGCATTCGATCAAACACAGGAGTTTGCCGTGAGTACCCCCACCGAGACCGACACCAGCGGCTCCCAGGAGAAGGTTTCGAAGCCCGGAATCGGAACCTCCCGCGTCAAGCGCGGCATGGCCGAAATGCTCAAGGGTGGCGTGATCATGGACGTCGTCACCGCTGAGCAGGCCAAGATCGCCGAAGACGCAGGCGCGGTCGCAGTGATGGCACTCGAGCGTGTCCCGGCAGACATTCGTGCGCAGGGCGGCGTGTCCCGAATGAGCGATCCGGACATGATCGACAGCATCATGGCAACCGTGAGCATTCCGGTGATGGCCAAGGCACGGATCGGCCACTTCGTAGAGGCTCAGATCCTGCAAAGTCTCGGGGTCGACTACATCGACGAGTCCGAGGTCCTGACCCCTGCCGACTACGCCAACCACATCGACAAGTGGAACTTCACCGCCCCTTTCGTGTGTGGCGCGACGAACCTGGGCGAAGCCCTGCGTCGCATCACCGAAGGTGCTGCAATGATTCGCTCCAAGGGCGAGGCAGGCACCGGAGACGTATCGAACGCAACAACGCACATGCGTAAGATCCGCGACGAGATTCGCCGACTCACCTCGCTTCCCGAGGACGAGTTGTACGTTGCAGCAAAGGAATTGCAGGCACCTTACGATCTCGTCGTGGAAGTTGCACGCGCAGGGAAACTCCCGGTCACGCTCTTCACCGCAGGCGGCATTGCAACGCCCGCCGACGCGGCGATGATGATGCAACTCGGTGCAGAGGGCGTATTCGTCGGTTCGGGAATCTTCAAGTCGGGCAACCCCCAACAGCGCGCAGAGGCGATCGTGAAGGCGACCACCTTCTTCGATGACCCCGATGTGCTGGCCAAGGTGTCGCGCGGTCTCGGCGAAGCAATGGTGGGAATCAACGTGGACGACCTCCCGGTTGGGCACAGGTTGTCCGAGCGCGGGTGGTGAATTCTCGTCGGTGACGAATCCATCGGGTTCGTCACCGAAGCCGGACCGCAGGCCGATCGGGATGGTCCCAGCGAACCCAGAGCGCCGGTCCCGCGGACGCAGTGCCCAGGCGTTGGTCCATCTCACGGTAGTAGGTGAGTAGTGGCTCGATCGTCCACTGTTCCTCGGGCCGTGTCCGACGACGCAATGCGCCCGCCGAGAGGTCGAGTCTGATCGTCGCGTCGACGTCGAGGCCTCGGCCTAGCATCATCGGTCCGGCAAGAATCACTACGTGTGTCTGTGCTGCATCGCGCAGCGCAGCGCGCGCCGAGCGATCGCTCTTCTCGTCCCACAAGCGAGGCAGGAATTGTCCCCGACCGCCGGGGCGTAGTGGGGCAATCACCTCGCGTTCGATCGCGTCGAAATCGAACCAACCTGTGCGATAGGTTATTTCGTCCGTTCTCGAGTACTCGAATCGAAGCGAGGCAGGACGGACGAAGTCGTGAAGGTCGACGACGTCACACGGGCGGCCGGTACTGGAAACGAATGCGCTTGTCCGATAGGCGAAGTCGACGGGATCAGCGCCGTCCGGCCCGTCGACGACCGCCACGCAGCGACGGCCCGACGGAAGCAAAGCGCTGAACATCTCGACGAGTCGTGCCGGCGAGATCGGTTCGAGTTGGGGCATGGAAGAACATCCTGCCCTGCACGCGCTCAGGTCGCGGTGGCCGTAGAACGCATTCGTCTCCTTGTTAGCCTTCAGGCAGCTGGTACAGAAAGGTGGATCATGGCGAGTATCGAAGACATCCTCGAACTCGAGCGCATCGAGGACGACATCTTTCGCGGTCGAACATTTCCCAGTCTGCTGCAGCGGACATTCGGGGGACAGGTTGCCGGACAGGCGCTGGTTTCTGCCGTCCGAACGGTAGGCGAGCAGTATCGCGTCCATTCTTTGCACGGATACTTCATTCGGCCGGGCAACCCGACCGAGCCGACGATCTATCTGGTGGATCGCCTCCGCGACGGAAGGTCGTTCAGTACGCGTCGGGTCACCGGTATTCAGGCTGGTAAGCCGATCTTCACCATGTCCGCGTCCTTTCACGTCGACGACGAGGGTATTTCACATCAAGACACGATGCCCAAGGTCGTCGACCCCGAGTCTCTGGCCGACTCGCGTGATCTCCCGGACGGGGGAAGTCCATTCTTTCGAGAGTGGAAAGAATGGGACGTCAGGCTGGTACCGGATGAGCAGACCGAGAAGCACCCGGATCTCGCCGCGCAACAGCGCGTGTGGTTTCGGTACCGGGACAGGCTGCCGGACAATCAGGTTTTCCACGTCTGCACTCTCGCCTACATGAGCGATATGACGCTTCTCGGGTCGGCATTGGTGCCGCATCCCGACGTGTCGACACAGACCGCGTCACTCGACCACGCCCTGTGGTTCCTGCGGCCGTTTCGGGCCGACGAGTGGTTGTTGTACGACCAGACTTCGCCCTCCGCTGATTTCGGTCGGGCGCTGACACAGGGACGAATCTTCGATCGGCAGGGACGGATGGTCGCTGCCGTGGTCCAGGAGGGGCTCATGCGTTTCGATCGCAACCCCGACCGGGTGAACAAAGATCTGGCCAGGCCCCAGTGAGTGGTCCCAAGATCGGTGTACTCGCGTTGCAGGGGGACGTCCGCGAGCACCTCGCCGCGCTGGAATTTGGTGGCGCCACAGCAACGACGGTTCGCAGGCCTGGCGAACTGGACGAGGTAGACGGATTGGTGATTCCCGGTGGGGAATCGACGACGATGAGCACGCTGCTGTCGGTCTTCGAGTTGCTCGAACCTCTCAAAGCGAAGCTGAAGGACGGGTTGCCCGCCTACGGGTCCTGCGCGGGGATGATCCTGCTTGCATTGGAGATTTTCGATACTCGTCCCGACGCCCAGCATCTCGATGCGCTGGACATCACTGTGCGGCGCAATGCGTTCGGCAGGCAGGTCGACTCGTTCGAAACCGACCTGACGTTCGCGGGCATCGAGGGTGAGAAGTTACGCGCGGTGTTCATTCGCGCGCCGTGGGTGGAACGAATCGGAAGCGGCGTCGAGGTGCTGGCCGAAGTTCCGGATGGCCCGGCGGCTGGGCGGATCGTTGCGGTCCGGCAGGGCGTCGTGATGGCAACGAGTTTCCATCCGGAAATCACCGGTGACCACCGAGTCCACGAACTGTTCGTAGACTTGGTACGCACTACTTAGCCGAAGGTGCAGGGCCCAGTAGCGCATGCAGGGCAGTTGTCGGATGACGGAACCGAGATAGCGGATCCGGTGACCCGAGCACATGCGTAAAGTACACAATACTTAGCTGAAGCAGGAAAGGGGCTCCATCGCATGAGCGGCCACTCCAAATGGGCCACCACCAAGCACAAGAAGGCGGTAATCGACGCCCGTCGAGGCAAGTCCTTCGCCAAGCTCGTCAAGAACATCGAGGTGGCGGCTCGCACCGGTGGTGGCGATCCGGTGGGTAACCCCACCCTGTTCGATGCCATACAAAAGGCGAAGCGCACCTCGGTTCCCAACGACAATATCGAGCGTGCCCGCAAGCGCGGCGCAGGTGAAGAAGCCGGTGGCGCCGACTGGCAGACGATCATGTACGAGGGATACGGCCCCAGCGGGGTGGCGATGCTCATCGAGTGCCTGACCGACAATCGAAATCGGGCTGCCGGAGAAGTTCGCGTCTCCATGACGCGCAACGGCGGCAACATGGCCGATCCGGGCTCGGTGTCGTACCTGTTCACCCGCAAGGGCCTTGTCACATTGGAGAAGAACGGGCAAAGTGAGGACGACGTACTGATGGCCGTCCTCGATGCAGGTGCCGAGGAGATCACCGACACCGGAGATACCTTCGAAATTGTCAGTGAACCCACCGACCTCGTTGCGGTCCGCACTGCACTGCAGGAAGCCGGCATCGAGTACGACTCGGCGGAGGCCACCTTCCAGGCGTCGGTGTCCGTTCCCGTGGACGTAGACGGTGCCCGCAAGGTGTTCAAGCTCATCGACGCATTGGAAGAGAGCGACGACGTGCAGAACGTGTACTCGAACGTCGAACTGTCCGATGAAGTGATGGCTGCACTCGACGAGGAGTGAAACCGTTCGGGGCGCGAAGACTGATCTCGCTTACGGGTGTCGCGCACCCGATAGGTCGCACCGCTCCGATACGCTATCGAACAACAGTTCGTAAGCGGAAGGTGTCAGTGTGCGAGTGATGGGCGTCGATCCAGGTTTGACCAGGTGCGGTCTGAGCTTGATCGAAGGCGGGGCCGGCCGCAGTGTGGTGGCGCTCGATGTAGACGTGGTGCGAACGCCGCCCGATATGGATCTGGCACACCGTCTACTTCGAATCTCCGAGGCAGCGGAGTACTGGCTTGATACGCACAAGCCGACGGTGGTCGCGATCGAACGCGTTTTTTCGCAGCACAACGTGCGGACAGCCATGGGTACCGCCCAGGCTGGGGGAGTCATCGCGCTTGCGGCGGCTCGTCGCGGTATCGACGTGTGTTTTCACACTCCGAGCGAGGTCAAGGCCGCTGTTACCGGCAACGGTAGCGCCGACAAAGCGCAGGTCACCGCGATGGTCATGAGAATTCTCGGTCTGCAGACCGCTCCTACGCCTGCCGATGCCGCGGATGCGCTGGCACTGGGCATTTGCCATTGTTGGCGGGCGCCGATGATGGCCAGAATGGCGCAGGCCGAAGCGATGGCGGCGCAGCAGAAGCGAAAGTACGAGATTCGGCTCGCCGAGGAACGTAAATCGCGAGCCCAGGCAGCGCGGAAGGTCGAACGCGCCAGACTTGCAGCTGCTGCAGCCGCTCCGGTTCGTGCAGCAGGAGAGGCTGGAACACGGTGATCTCCTCGATCAGCGGTGAGGTTCTCGATATCGCCCTCGACCACGTGGTCATCGAGGCATCTGGTATTGGATACCGAATCAATGCGACGCCCAACACACTTGGCACGTTGAGCCGAGGTTCTGCGTCGAGATTGCTGACGACGATGATCGTCCGCGAGGACTCGATGACCCTGTACGGCTTTTCGGACAGTGAATCGCGCGAGCTGTTCTCGTTACTGCTGTCGGTCTCCGGTGTAGGCCCCCGTATAGCTATGGCGACATTGGCGGTTCTCGACCCTCAGGCGCTGCGGACCGCACTGGCAGACAGCAACGTGGCCGCGCTGACCAGGGTTCCGGGAATCGGTAAACGAGGAGCCGAGCGCATGATCGTGGAATTGCGTGACAAGGTCGATGCAATCGTGGCAGCAGGCAACACCACGATCGTGCAGTCCGGACCCGGAACGGTCAACTCCGTTCGTGACCAGATCGTCGAGGCGCTCACCGGACTCGGCTTCCCGGCCAAGCAGGCCGAGGACGCGACGGATTCAGTTTTGGTGGAGAGTCCCGATGCGTCTACGTCGGTAGCTCTACGATCCGCGCTGGCCTATCTGGGTAAGAGCAGATGACCGGAGATCCGGAAGACGAATTCGCGGACTCGCAGCTCTCGGCCGGGTTGATCGCGGACGACGCAGATGTCGAGACGAGCCTGAGACCCAAGACCCTCACCGATTTCATCGGTCAACCACGCGTGCGTGAGCAACTGCAGTTGGTATTGACAGGCGCCAAGCTGCGCGGCAGCACCCCCGATCATATTTTGATGTCCGGTCCGCCGGGCCTAGGTAAGACCTCGATGGCCATGATCATCGCGCAAGAGTTGAACACCTCGTTGCGTCTCACCTCGGGACCGGCGCTCGAGCGAGCCGGCGATCTTGCGGCGATGCTCAGCAATCTCGTCGAGGGCGATGTCCTCTTCATCGACGAAATACATCGGATTGCGCGACCGGCAGAGGAAATGCTGTACCTGGCCATGGAAGATTTTCGGGTCGACGTCGTGGTGGGCAAGGGGCCGGGAGCAACGTCGATTCCCCTCGAAGTAGCTCCGTTCACCCTGGTAGGGGCTACTACTCGATCGGGAGCGCTCACTGGACCGTTGCGTGATCGGTTCGGGTTCGTCGCGCACATGGACTTCTACGAACCTGCGGAATTGGAACTGATTCTCCAGCGATCGGCCGGCATACTCGGTGTTCCGATCGACAAGGCTGCGTGCGCCGAGATCGCTGGACGCTCGAGAGGCACACCGCGCATCGCCAACCGGCTACTGCGCCGAGTTCGTGACTACGCGGAAGTACGCGGTGACGGCACTATCACCAAAGCCACAGCCCGCGCGGCTCTCGTCGTCTACGACGTCGACCAACTCGGTCTCGACAGGTTGGACAGAGCGGTGCTGAGCGCGCTGATTCGCAGTTTCGGCGGTGGACCGGTGGGAGTTTCCACTCTTGCGGTGGCCGTCGGGGAAGAACCGGCAACCGTCGAGGAGGTATGCGAGCCCTTTCTGGTTCGCGCCGGGATGGTTGCCCGCACACCACGCGGTCGAGTAGCCACTGCTGCGGCGTGGCAACACCTTGGGCTCGTACCGCCGCCTGATCTGGCCATCGGCGGGATTTCCGTTCGAACCAACGAGGCTCAGCAGGAGTTATCCGAATAATCTGCTGATAATCGGTGGGAGCTGACCGGATCGCCGGTCCAGTAGTGGCACACTGGTTCTTTGCGTGGTTCTTCAGCACAGCCGCGGTGACCGAATTGTCGCCTACTTCGGCTGTACGCGAACGTAAGAAACCACCGTGAACACCGTGGGCACCAATGCCGAAACCGATAGACAACCGAAACTTCGAGGACTGACGTAAAAGATGGAACTGCTATTCCCCCTTCTCATCGTGGCTCTGCTCGTGCCGATGTTCCTGAACGTCCGGCGCCAGAAGAAGGCTCTTGCCCAGACTCAGACTCTGCAGGATTCGCTGAAGATCGGTGACGAAGTAGTCACTACAGCCGGTCTGTACGCCCGCGTAGTGCTGGTCGAAGACGACACCGTGGACCTCGAGATCGCCGACGGCATCGTGACCACATGGTCGCGCGCCGTCGTGAAAGAGGTCTTGCCCCCGGATTCCGACGATCTCGAATCCGATTTCGCCGGATCTGCGGACGTCATCGAGTCCGACGACGTGACTCCGTCGCTCGAGAAAAGCACGACACTCGAAAAGGATGCGTCCCCGTCGTCTTCCGAAGAGACCGTGGAGCAGAGCGCGCGTCGTCTCGAAAAAGAGTGATCGACCTGTGAGCGAAACCGCTGCCGGAGAAATTCCGGCAGCGGTTTCGCTTGCCGCGCACATGCTGCCCCGTTCGTCTGGAATCACCTGTTCCGACGCGTATCACCCGACAGAGACCGCTTGCGCCCCCTGATCGACCGCATGTTGTCCCACGCCAAGAGGAGAATCACACACCGTGGCACCTTCCAGCGGATCGGTGCATCCAGCCCGCTATCTCGCCGTCTTCGCGGTATTGATGGCCGCTGTGTATGCGCTGGTCTTTTTCACCGGAGACAAGTCGCCAACTCCCAAGTTGGGAATCGACCTGCAGGGTGGCACGCGTGTCACGCTCACCGCCAGGACGCCTGACGGCAGCCAGCCGAGTCAGGACTCGCTGAAGCAGGCGCAGCAAATCATCGAGACTCGCGTGAACGGGCTCGGTGTGTCTGGGTCCGAAGTGGTGATCGACGGCGACAATCTCGTCATCACCGTTCCCGGCGACGACAGTTCGCAGGCTCGTTCGCTCGGCCAAACCGCACGGCTTTTCATTCGTCCAGTGTTGACCGCAGCGCAACCGGCGGCAGGACAGCCGGCGCCAGGACAGCAGGCTCCTGCGGACGGAACACCTGCGCCCGCGGCGGGCGAGCAGGCCCCGGTCGGCGAGTCGGTACCTCAGGGCCGACCGTTCCCCGCACAGGACCCTAGCGCGGTCGATCCGGCCCCGGCGGCCCCTGCCACCGGCGATCCGGGCAGCCCCGATGCTCCAGCGGCAGTGGCATCCCCGGAGGTCTCCGAAGCCGATGAGGCAGCCAATCAGATCACCGAGGCGAAGGCGCTACGGCAGAGCGAGGACCCTCAGGTTCAGCAGGCCGCCCTCGCGACGATCGATTGCAACGCACCCGACCCACTGCAAGGCAACGACGATCCCGAATTACCCCTCGTTGCGTGCTCGACCGACGGTACCTCCGTCTATGTACTCGGGCCGAGCATCATCGACGGTCAGCAGATCGACGATGCGACGTCCGGCTTCAACAGCCAACAGTCGCGCCACGAGGTCAGTCTGAGTTTCGACTCGGAAGGCAGTAACACTTGGGCGAAGTTCACCGGTGCCAACATCGGCAAGCAGGCAGCGTTCACACTCGACTCGAAGGTCGTCAGTGCACCGCAGATCCAGGGCGCGACACCTGCCGGGAGCGCCACCTCGATTACCGGCCAGTTCACCGCCCAAAGCGCCTCGGAGTTGGCGAACACCCTCAAATACGGTTCACTGCCGCTGTCCTTTGCGTCCTCGGAAGCAGAAACAGTGTCTGCGACGCTTGGGCTTGCGTCGTTGGAAGCAGGGCTGATCGCCGGCGCCATCGGTCTGGTGTTGGTCCTGCTCTACTGCCTCGTTTACTACCGTGCGTTGGGGCTGTTGACGGCACTGTCGCTGGTGCTGGCAGGTCTGATGGTCTACGGAATTCTGGTTCTGCTCGGGCGATGGATCAGCTTCACTCTCGACCTGGCAGGCATTGCCGGGTTGATCATCGGTATCGGTATGACAGCGGACTCGTTCGTCGTGTTCTTCGAACGAATCAAGGACGAGATTCGTGAGGGTCGAAGCTTCAGATCGGCGGTGCCGCGAGGCTGGGCACGTGCGCGAAAGACCGTCCTGTCCGGAAACGCGGTCAGCTTCATCGCCGCTGCGGTGCTCTATGCGCTTGCCGTCGGGCAGGTTCGAGGATTTGCGTTCACTCTCGGCCTGACGACCATCCTCGACGTAGTTGTCGTCTTCCTGGTGACCTGGCCGCTGGTCTACCTGTGCACGAAGTCGAAATTCTGGTCGAAACCAGGTGTCAACGGCCTCGGCGCAGTGGCAGAGGTCGCGCAGGAACGCAAGCGGGCGGCTGCCCGAACGACATCGAGTACGGTCTCGGCCGACGCGTCGATCAAGGGGGCGTGATATGTCCGATTCACCGGAGAAGAACACTTCAGAACCGACCTCGACAATGCTGACGGAATCCGGGGCGGAACAGATGGATCAGCCGGAGCACAGCTGGATGAATCGGCTGTACACGGGCACCGGAGCTTTCGAGATCATCGGGCGACGTCGCTTCTATTACATCTTGACTGCAACGATCGTCCTGATCTGCCTGTTGAGCATCGCGGTCCGCGGATTCACCCTCGGGATCGATTTCGAAGGTGGCACCCGAATTCAGATCCCTGCCGCGGACAACGTCAGCACCGAGCAGGTCGAGACAGTGTTCGCCGACACCCTCGGATTCGATCCGGTGTCGGTACAGACCGTCGGTTCCGGCGCCGCTGCCACCGTGCAGGTTCGTTCCGAAGCGCTCGATGCTGCCGAAGTGAATTCGGTCAAGACCGCTCTGTTCGATTCCTTCGAGCCGGTCGACGGGAACGGCGTTGCGTCCCCGAATGCGATCAGCATCTCCGACGTGAGCGAGACCTGGGGCGGACAAATCACCCAGAAAGCATTGATCGCGCTGTTGGTGTTCCTTGTTATCGTCAGCATCTACATCGCCATCAGATACGAACGGGACATGGCGATCGCCGCCCTCGCGGCGCTGGTGTTCGACCTGTTCGTCACGGCCGGTGTCTATTCGCTGGTCGGGTTCGAGGTCACGCCCGCGACAGTGATCGGTTTGTTGACCATCCTCGGCTTCTCGCTCTACGACTCCGTGGTGGTGTTCGACAAGGTCGAAGAGAACACGAGAGGGATTCTGAATCTCAGGCGCAAGACCTACGCAGAACAGGCGAATCTGGCCGTCAACCAGACGCTCATGCGCTCGATCAACACGACGGTGATCGGCGTCCTGCCGGTATTGGCTTTGATGATCGTTGCCGTATGGCTGCTCGGAGTCGGAACGTTGAAGGACCTCGCACTCGTACAGTTGGTGGGCATGATCGTGGGCGCGTATTCGTCTATCTTCTTTGCAACACCGCTGCTCGTGACCATCAAGGAAAAGTGGGGGCCGGTCGCCGGTCATACGAAGAAGGTGATGGCCAAACGAGCTGAGGCTGCACAGCGCGGAGGGGTTGTCGGCATGGTCGAGTCCTCGGCCGCTACCGTGTCCGCTCCGGCCACACCGCAGCCAGGCTCGAGGCCGACAGGAAAGCGCAACAAGAAGAGGCGTTGATCACGTGCGAGTCTGTCGAACAAGTGTCACAAAGGCGGTGGCGGCTGGACTGGCTGCCACCGTCACCGTGGCTACTGCCGCGGGGTGCTCGGCCGGCGAGGACCCAGTTCCGTCCATCGGGTACGCCGTCGACAATGTCGTGTCCACATACAACGCTCGAACTGTGGACGGCGCGGCGTCCGGTGCGCGCCAGGCGTTCCCGCGCGTCCAGACCGGATTCAGCTATCTCGGACCCGAGGGAGAGGCGCTGTCCGACAACGACATCGGGAGCGCGTCGGTGGTGCCCGGCGGCGCTCTGACCGTTCGCTACGTGATCGCTCCACAGGCCGTCTACTCCGACGGCGTCCCGATGACCTGCGACGACCTCGTGTTGGCCTGGGCTGCCGAGAGTGGCCGTTTCACCTCCGGTGAGGACAATTCTTCGCTGTTCGACGCTGCGTCCACTGCGGGATACTCCGATATCGACAAAGTGGACTGTGTGACCGGTACGAAGGAAGCCACCGTGACCTTTGCGCCCGGACGGTCCTACCTGGACTGGCGCAGCTTGTTCGACGCTACATCTCTGCTCCCTGCACACATCGTCGCGCGGGCAGCGAACGTCCCCAACATCGTCGACCCGATCAACAGCGGGGACCTGGACGCGGTGGGTCGAATCGCCGAGTTCTGGAACACCGGTTGGAACTTCGCTCCCGACGCGATCGATACATCCCTCATGCCGTCCAACGGCCCGTACCGTGTCGATTCCTACACTGCAGACGGCGGTCTGGTGCTGGTTGCCAATGACAAATGGTGGGGCGTCCCACCAGAGACGGATCGAATCGTCATCTGGCCCAAAGGAACCGACATTCCGGCACGGAGCGAAGCAGGTGATCTCGAGGTCGTCGACGCGGGTGCCGGGGGAGATGAACCGACCGACGGATTCGACCGCACCGACTTTCCGTCGAAGGGTGTCGAACAGTTGACGTTCGCTACCGGAGGAACCCTCTCGCTGCCGGCGGTACGGCGAGCTCTTGCCTCGTGCGTTCCGCGGCAACAGTTGTTCGACGAGGTGGGGCATTCCGGATATGAGAAGAGCGTCGGGACTGGATCCGGTGTCGTCGACGCCAGACTTGTGCAGTCCGACACCCTTATCTACCCACCGGTGGCGGCTACCGCGGCTGGGCGCTATCGCCAGCCGGACGCGACTGCATCGACGGCCGAACTTCGGGCCGCCGGTGTGACGAATCCGACGATCCGGATCGGCTACCTCGCTCCGGATGCACGTCGAGGGGACATTGTGTCCACTATCGCCGCCTCGTGCGGTCCAGCAGGAATCAACGTTGTCGACGCATCGTCCGCCCAGTTTTCTCCCTCCGCCCTCCAGCGGGGCGAAGTCGACGTGGCACTCGGATCGACGGCGTCGGCTTCGGGAGCGGCAGGCGCTGTATCCGACGCGGCAGCTCGGTACAGCCTGCGTGGTGGCGTCGGTAGCAACGTGGGCGGTTACGACAACGGTCGGGTGAATGCAATCGTGGATCAGCTTGCCGTCGATACCTCCGACGCAACTTCGCTCGCGGTAGCGACGGAGGGCGAGAGCATTCTGTGGAACGACATGCCGTCGTTGCCGCTGTTCAACCAGCCGAGGATGCTCGTTGTATCGGACGGCATGAAGAACGTCGTCGCCAATCCGACTGCGGCGGGTGCGGGATGGAATATGGATCGGTGGATACTCCTCCGGTGAGCAAACACAGTGAAACAACTTTCAACGCGAACGCGTCCGCCGAGACCGCCTCGGCAAACATCGACCGATTGGTCCGCTGGGCGGACGACTTCCCGGTCCAGGGTGTACGTTTCGCCGATCTGACTCCGGTGTTCGCCGATGCGGACGGGCTCTCTACGGTCATCGAAGCGCTGGCAGTCGCGGGGGCGGGCGCGGACCTCGTGGCAGGTATCGACGCTCGCGGGTTTCTGCTCGGTGCGGGCGTTGCTCTTGCGCTCGGATCGGGTGTTCTCGCCGTGCGCAAAGCCGGCAAACTGCCTCCGCCCGTCGTTTCGCAGCGGTACGAGCTCGAATATGGATCCGCCCAACTGGAAATTCCCGAATCCATCGACTTGGTAGGTCGGCGCATCCTCGTCGTCGACGATGTCCTGGCGACCGGGGGCACGATCGCCGCGACCGCGACATTGCTGCGCGCACGTGGAGCACAGGTCGTGGGAGCGGCAGTGGTGCTGGAGATATCGGAGCTCGATGGCCGCTCCAGGTGTGATGGGTACCCGCTCACCTCCTTGAAAACTGTGTGAGGACTAAAGTCGGACCACAGAGCGTCTGTGCCCGGCGCAAGACCGGGCCATGAACTCAAACGCGGCAGGAGGCGATCAGCGTGACCAGTTACCTCGACCAACCCTCGCCCGAACGGCCCGCTTCGGATTCCGCGACGCCCGAATCGAATACGGCCGATCCAGCTGCCCCGGCGACAGTCGGACGCGGGTCTGTGCCGGCCGTTCCTACGTCGGCATCGAGAAGGGTGCGCGCTCGTCTGGCGCGCCGAATCACCGCTGGTCGCTCGGCTGCCGTCAAACCGGTTCTCGAGCCTCTTGTCAGTCTGCATCGGGACCTGCACCCGAAGGCCGATCTCGCGTTGCTGCAACGTGCCTACGATGTCGCCGACGAGCGGCACGCTACGCAGATGCGCAAGTCGGGCGACCCCTACATCACGCATCCGCTTGCAGTAGCGAACATTCTCGCCGAGCTCGGGATGGATACGACCACGCTTGTCGCTGCACTGCTGCACGACACTGTCGAGGACACGGGATACTCGCTCCCGCAACTCACCGAGGAGTTCGGTGAGGAGGTCGCGCATCTCGTCGACGGAGTCACCAAACTCGACAAAGTAGCGCTCGGCACCGCAGCCGAAGGCGAGACCATTCGCAAGATGATCATCGCCATGGCACGCGATCCCCGCGTGTTGGTGATCAAAGTCGCGGACCGACTCCACAATATGCGAACCATGAGGTTTCTCCCACCGGAAAAGCAGGCGCGCAAGGCCAAGGAAACCTTGGAAGTTATTGCGCCGCTAGCTCATCGGTTGGGAATGGCGACTGTCAAGTGGGAGCTCGAAGACTTGGCGTTCGCAATCCTGCACCCCAAGAAGTACGACGAGATCGTCCGACTCGTCGCGGACCGGGCGCCTTCCCGGGACACGTACCTCGAGAAGGTTCGAGCGGAAATCAACGCCTCGTTGTCGGCGTCGCGTATCAGCGCCGTGGTTGAGGGGCGCCCGAAACACTACTGGTCGATCTACCAGAAGATGATCGTCAAAGGACGCGACTTCGACGACATTCACGACCTCGTCGGCGTTCGCATTCTGTGCGACGAAATTCGTGATTGCTACGCGGCGGTCGGCGTCGTGCACTCGTTGTGGCAGCCGATGGCCGGTCGCTTCAAGGACTACATAGCCCAGCCCCGATACGGCGTCTACCAATCGCTCCACACGACTGTGGTCGGACCCGAGGGGAAACCGCTCGAGGTGCAGATCCGCACCAGGGAGATGCACAGGACAGCGGAGTTCGGTATTGCCGCGCACTGGCGATACAAGGAGACCCGAGGCAAGCACGGCAACGATAACGCCGAGGTCGACGACATGGCCTGGATGCGTCAACTGCTCGACTGGCAGCGTGAGGCAGCGGATCCGGGGGAGTTCCTCGAATCTTTGCGTTACGACCTCGCGGTCGAAGAGATCTTCGTGTTCACCCCGAAGGGTGATGTTGTAACCCTGCCTGCGGGATCGTGCCCGGTCGACTTTGCCTACGCGGTTCACACCGAAGTCGGGCACCGTTGCATCGGAGCGCGCGTCAACGGCAGGCTCGTCGCACTGGAACGCACCTTGGACAACGGCGAGGTGGTCGAGGTTTTCACCTCCAAGGCCGTCACGGCAGGTCCCAGTCGCGACTGGCAAGGTTTCGTCGTCTCTCCGCGTGCCAAATCGAAGATCAGACAGTGGTTCGCCAAGGAACGCCGCGAAGAAGCGCTCGAAGCAGGTAAGGACTCGATCGCCAAGGAAGTTCGACGTGGAGGTCTACCGCTTCAGCGCCTGATGAACGCGGAATCGATGTCGACCATCGCGCACGAATTGCGCTATGTGGATGTCTCCGCGCTGTACACGGCGGTCGGTGAAAGCCACGTATCTGCCCAGCACGTCGTACAACGCCTGGTTGCTCACCTGGGCGGGGTAGGCGATGTCGAGGAAGAGCTTGCCGAGCGTTCGACACCGTCGACGATTCCCACTCGGGCCCGACATATCGGTGATGCAGGCGTGCTCGTCTCGGGCGCCGAAGGCATCGTGGCGCAGTTGGCCAAATGCTGTACACCGGTTCCGGGTGACGAGATTCTCGGATTCGTCACCCGTGGAGGATCGGTCAGCGTGCACCGAACCGACTGCACCAACGCCAAGTCGTTGGAGGAGCAGTCCGAACGGTTCGTCGACGTGCAGTGGGCGCCGTCGGCGTCGTCCGTGTTCCTGGTCGCCATCCAGATCGAGGCCCTCGATCGGCACCGACTGCTCTCCGATGTCACGAAGGCTCTGGCCGACGAGAAAGTCAACATTCTGTCCGCGTCGGTAGCAACCTCGGGTGATCGAGTCGCCATCAGCAAGTTCACCTTCGAGATGGGCGACCCGAAGCACCTGGGGCATGTTCTCAATGTCGTCCGCAACGTCGAAGGCGTCTACGACGTCTACCGCCTGACCTCGGCGGCCTGAGCCTGCACTGGCACGGTCGGGCGGCGTGTACGCGCGCTCGACCGAGCCGGTGGAGGTTTTAGGTGACGGTTTGTATGGTCACAGCTGCGTTCGGGGCGCCGTCACCGCCGGGAGTTGCGACCCCTGCCGCGGCAACCTTGTCGAGCGTTGCCAGTCCCTCGGCAGAGATCGTCCCGAATACGGTGTATTCCGGAGGCAGCACCGAGTTGTCGTAGACGAGGAAGAACTGGCTTCCGTTCGTGTCGGGTCCGGCATTCGCCATCGCGAGCGTTCCGCGTGGGTACACAACCGGCGTCGACGCGGTGGGATCATCGGCGGGGTATGCCGTGGTCGGGTATTCGTTCGGAAATTCGTAACCCGGGCCTCTGCTCCCCTTGCCCGAAGGATCGCCACACTGGAGAACCTCCAAGCTGGATGAGGTGGTCAGGCGATGGCACGGGGTGTCGTCGAAATAGCCCTGAGCGGCCAGGTTGGTGAAGCTGTTGACAGTGCAGGGCGCTTCGGTCCGGTCCAAGGTCAATCCGATGGGCCCCTGGCTCGTCGCCATCGCCACCTCGACCGTCCCTTCAGCGGGCACATCGTCCGCCGACGGAGGGGTGTTGTCTCGGACTGCAGGACTCGCCGCGGGATAGTCACAACTCGTGGTCGGCCCTTCGGGCGTAGGGACCGCAGGTAGCGCTCGGAACTGGCTCAGATCCAATTCCGGCTCGGGTGCGGCGCTGGTCGCCTTCGGCGTCGACGCTGCTGCCGTCGTAGTGGATGTCGCAGTGCCCGATGTGTCCGACGAGCAACCGGCCACGAGCACGGCTACCGCGCCGGCGGCAACGAACAGTGCCGAGCGTGTGATCACAGGTCGCTCACCACGTTCGTGATGTCGACGGGGAGGGCCGGCTTTCCGTCCTGGGCGCCGCCTTCGACCCCGCCTGCTGCGACCTTGTCCAGAGTCTGCAGTCCCGTCTCGTCGATGGTTCCGAACGCCGTGTACGCGGGAGGCAACTTCGAATCACCGAAGACGAGGAAGAACTGGCTTCCGTTGGTTCCCGGCCCGGCATTCGCCATGGCGATGGTGCCGCGGGGATAGGAGATCGGCTGGCCGGCTGCAGGGTCGCCGACGTTGTATTGGTCCACCGGGAACTCATCGGCGAACTCGTAGCCGGGTCCGCCTTGACCGGTACCCGCAGGATCGCCGCACTGGAGCACCTGCAAGCCTGCAGATGTCGTGAGGCGGTGGCAGGAGGTTCCGTCGAAGTATCCCTGGTTTGCGAGTGAAACGAAGCTGTTGACAGTGCACGGCGCCTGCGGGTTGTTCAGCGTCAGCCCGATGTTGCCCTGCGAGGTTTCCATGCTGTAGCTCAGGGGCTCGTCGCTCGTCGGAATCGCGTCGGTGCGTGGTGGCGTGTTCGGCTTCGCCGCCGGTGCTTGTGCCGCCGGGTACGCGCAGTTCACGGTCTCCGGAAGCGGCTCGGAGCGGCCGTCGGTGATGAGTGTGTCTGCAGAAGGAGTGTCCGATGCAGTCGTCTCGGTTTCGTCACCACCTCGGGTGATCGCGAAAACGACTGCGACCGCACCGACTACGACGGCCACGCCCAGAACAGACCCGGCGATCGTCAGCTGTTTACGCTTCTTGGCTCGCTCTGCTCGGTGTTCGAGTTGTCGCTCGAGCTTCCTTTTCGCTGCCTCACGCCGTTGCTCGTTGCTGGGCAATTCGCCTGTCCTCCCGCTTGTCCTCGATCGATTACCGGCGCTCGATCCGGCTGTTCGGAGCCGAAACCGGCCGTCAGTGAGTGTGCCATTACATCCTGAGAACACTCTGACGGGCACCGCGGCGCGCAGCGCCAGGCACTGGCGATGTCAGTGTGGACACCGTGCAACTAGGGTGGAGAAAAGACCGTGCCAGACCGATCTAGGAGCTACAGCTGTGCTCGTCACCGGATTCCCGGCGGGAATGTTTCAGACCAACTGCTACATCCTCGCCCAGGACGGGGCAAAAGAATGCGTCGTCGTCGATCCCGGTCAGGATGCGGCAGAGCCCCTGTTCGAGTTCTTGAACTCCTCGAACACGACGCCGGTTGCCGTGCTCCTCACTCACGGGCACGTCGATCACACGTGGTCCGTGGAACCTGTATGCAGCAAGTTCGGGATCCCTGCGTACATTCAGGCCGAGGACCGCTACATGCTTTCGGACCCGATTCGAGGGACGGGACCGGCGCTGGCCGCGATGTTGGGTGACGCCGAGTTCCACGAGCCGGACGAGGTGCTCGATCTCGAGGACGGAATGACCCTCGAACTCGCAGGAATCACGTTCGGCGTGTTGCGTACCCCGGGCCATACTCAGGGTTCGGTGGTATTCACGACAACCATCGATTCGTCGGACGGGGATGTGTCCATTGCCTTGACCGGGGACACTCTCTTCGCCGGTTCGATCGGCCGCAGCGACCTCCCCGGTGGTGATCATGACCAGCTACTCCGCTCGATAAGCCGGTCTCTGCTACCACTGGCCGACGACACCGTGATCCTTCCTGGACATGGCGGTCAGAGCTCCATCGGCCAAGAACGCGCGTCCAACCCGTTTCTCGTTGGACTGTCCGGTCCCGAACAAGGAAATATGCACTCGTGAGCAAGCCGTCGACCTTTTCTGCACCCAAGGGTGTTCCCGACTACTTTCCGCCGAACTCCGCCGAATTCATCGCTGTTCGAGAGGGGCTACTGACCGCAGCGCGAAATGCGGGGTACGGACATATTGAGCTGCCGATATTCGAGGACACCGGCCTCTTCGCCCGCGGCGTCGGCGAGTCGACCGACGTGGTCAGCAAAGAGATGTACACCTTCGCCGATCGAGGGGACCGATCGGTCACCCTCCGGCCGGAAGGTACTGCCGGGGTGATGCGCGCGGTAATCGAACACGGCCTCGATCGAGGGGCACTTCCGGTGAAGCTGGCATATGCCGGCCCCTTCTTCCGCTACGAACGGCCGCAGGCCGGCCGCTACCGTCAACTGCAACAAGTGGGAGTCGAGGCGATCGGCGTAGACGATCCAGCCCTGGACGCCGAAGTGATCGCAGTCGCCGATACCGGGTTTCGCAGCGTCGGGTTGACCGACTTCAGGCTCGAGATCACCTCGCTCGGTGACGACACCTGCCGCCCGCAATACCGAGAGCTACTGCAGGAGTTCTTGTTCGCTCTGCCGCTCGACGAGGACACCCGACGCCGCGCGGAGATCAACCCGTTGCGTGTGCTGGACGACAAGCGGCCGGAAGTCCGCGAGATGACCGCCGATGCACCGCTCATGCTCGATCATCTTTCCGATTCCGCGAAGGCGCACTTCGACGAGGTGCTCGCACACCTGGACTCGATGAAAGTTCCCTACGTCGTAAATCCGCGCATGGTGCGAGGGCTCGATTACTACACGAAGACCACGTTCGAATTCGTGCACGACGGCCTCGGTGCCCAGTCCGGAATCGGCGGCGGGGGCCGCTACGACGGCCTCATGGCGCAGCTGGGTGGCCAGGAGCTTTCGGGAATCGGATTCGGGCTCGGCGTCGACCGTACGATGCTCGCCCTCGCCGCCGAGGGCAAGTCGGCAGGCGCTTCCGCCAGGTGCGCAGTCTTCGGAGTTCCGCTCGGTCTGGAAGCGAAAGCAAAGATCGTAGCCATCGCGGGGGAGTTGCGGAAAAAGGGAATCAGCGTCGACCTGGCCTACGGAAATCGTGGTGTGAAGGGAGCAATGAAGGCAGCCGATCGGTCGGGAGCACGCTTCGCCTTGGTACTCGGCGACAAAGAACTTGCCGAGACGTCCATCGTTGTCAAAGAGCTCGCCACCGGTGAACAGCAGCAGGTTGCGCTGTATGGCGTCGTCGATCATCTGGAGGCCCGTCTTGCCGACTGACGGCTCGGATCGCGTCGATCTCGATCTGGTCCCGGTCGAGCTCCTCAGACCGCGGTTGATGAAGATCATGGTCGGCGCAGTAGTGGTCGCGATCCTGCTCGCGATCATCGCGAGCTTTTTCCTACCCGTGGTCGTGGCAGTCGTGCTCGGAGTCATTGTCGTGGTTCCGACGGTGGTTTCGACATGGATAGTGCTGCGGCGTAGAACATGGTTGAGCGGCAACACAATTCACGTCCGCGGCGGATTTGGGACGAAGCAGTTGTCGGTGCCGAAGGTCGTGACGGCGGAGATCCAGGTGCGGACCGCTCGGATCGACAACGTCACTCTCCGGTTGTACGACGGCAACTCTCGCGTCACGATCGCACTTGCGCTCTACACCCAGGGGGGTGGCCGAGAGCTGCCAATCCTATCT
>JBBPZN010000015.1:0-32141 GCA_038198705.1 Mycobacteriales bacterium | reverse complement strand
TTTGGCGGCTTCGCGTGCGAGGGAACGATCACGCATTTCTTCGAACTTGGTGGCCTGACGCTCGAGGTCTTCGAGGAACACGGCCAGTTCTTCACGCTTGGATTCTCCGACGCCGGTGAAGTCCTCACGTTCGAAGATCTGCCACTTCCGCAGGACCGGCCACACCACGTCCTCGAGGTGTTGGCGCAGATCGTAGATCCCGTGCTTTGCCATCAACACACCGTTGCGGCGGAAGTTCGGCATCCCGGCACCGGGCATCTGGAAGTTCATCACGATATGCGAGATCGCTTCCAAGGTTTGATCCGGCGCGATGTCGAGGGCGGCAGCGGTGACGTTGCGGTAGAACATCATGTGCAGGTTCTCATCCGCCGCGATGCGCTGGAGCATCCGATCGGCGATCGGGTCGTCGCACACCTTGCCGGTGTTGCGATGCGAGACACGCGTGGCGAGTTCCTGGAAGGTGACGTACGAGACCGAATGCAACAGCCCGGTCTGTGCGCCCGCCGGGGAGGCGAAACCGTTGGTCATGTGAATCATCCGGGCCTGCTCGAGCGCGACCGGATCGACACCGCGGGTGACCACCAGGTAGTCGCGCATGACGATGCCGTGCCGGTTCTCCTCGGCGGTCCACCGTCCCACCCAGGTGCCCCAGGCGCCGTCCTGCGAAAAGTTTTCGGCGATCTCGCGGTGGTACGAGGGCAGATTGTCCTCGGTGAGCAGGTTGGTGATCATCGCTGCTCGCGCTACTTCGGAGAGGTTGCTCTGCTCCGGTTCGTAGTCCACCCCACCGAGTGCGGCGAAGTTGCGGCCTTCGTCCCACGGCACGTAATCGTGCGGGTGCCACTCCTTCGCCATCGACATGTGGCGGTTCACGTTGTCTTCCGCAACAGGAACCAGCTCGTGTAGCAGCTCCAGCTGTGTCAGATCCCTCGCCATGGACATACCTCCTCTAGTGAAAACTACCTACGTAAGGGTAGGTCGGTCTCCCTATCGGCGAGGACGTCCACGCGAGACTCTGTTAGATGTGGCAAACCCCGCTCACCACACTTGGGCGCCCTCACATGTGCTGGGCACCGGCAACCTGAGCCCTGGAGTGGTCCCAATCTGCAAGCAAGGTGAGCAGTCCCGACACCAACGGCAACGGCTGATCCAGCATGACGTGATGCCCGGCCAGCGGGATCTCGATCACCGGAGCCGATCTGCCGAACATTTCATACATGTCCGACGCTACGTCCTGGGTGACCATGCCGCGTTCGGCGCGGAACAACGCAGCCCGGCAACGAACCGATCGAAGCATCTCCGGTGATGGGCGGGCGCTGCCGAACATGCTCGGATCGAACTTCCACGACCATCCGCCGTCGACCTCTCGCACCGACCCGCGGGCAACGTGGTCCATCACGTACGGCAACGAGTCGGCTTGGTCCGGAACGGTGCGGAACCGCACCAACGCTTCGTCCAAAGCGGCATAGACCTTCAGCGGTCCGAACGCCCGCTTGTCCCGTGCTGCGGTCTGCTCGGGCGAGGGAGATCTGAGCGGGGTGTCGATGACAGCGACGCCCGCAATTCTGGCGTCGCCCTTCGCGGCGTCCATGCAGACCCAACCGCCCATGCTGTGCCCGATCAACACCGGGGGGTGGATGAAGTTCGACGCTTCCGCCACCGCGAGAACTTCGGCAGACCAGTACTCGACTTTGTAATCTTCACGCCATGCCGAGTCGCCGTGGCCGGAAAGATCGAGCGCAACGACGCGATGTCCGCGCGCAAGAAATGGTGCGACGTGATCCCACCATCCCGAGTGCGCAGCACCGCCGTGGACGAGAACGACGCCGGGAAGATCTTCCTCACCCCACGAGCGGACATGGATCGAGGTGCCGAGCACCTCGATGTCGCTTTCGACCGGCTTGATCGCCAGCGCATCCGAGAACCACTGTGGTGCATCGATATTCGTCATCATGAAAGTCCGGCTTCCAGTGGGAACATCGACGGTTCCGTGGCGCGTAGATGGAAGCTGCTACTCATTCGAGGGACTCTCCTTTTGCTGGACACACTTTCGGACTGCCGATTCGGCGCGATCCCGTCGGACGAGACCCTCGGTCTTGCACGAAACAGCGCCATCATCACGGATGCAAGTTTTGCATAACCTAGTTTCCGGGCTTTTCTCCCGCTGCGGATGTGTCCGTTTCGACGGTCGGCACACCCAGAACCAGCGGATGTGTCCGTCCTGCCGAACCATTTTCGGAACCGAGCCCCTGAGGATCGGCGACGGATGCCAACGCGATATCGAGTTCACCGGTCCATTCGCGCGCGATCTGAGTATCGAGGGCGTGCACACGTGCCACCAGGGGGGCATGTTGCTCGACTGGGCAGTAACCGAGCAGGGTGTCCAACAACGAGCGGAGTCGACGCTGCACTTGAGCGGAGTTGGTGCTGAAGTGCCGGATCTCGTCGGTCGAGATAGCCACGTAATCGGCCCAGGTTCGGGTTGTTCCACGTATCCGTGTCGACACCGAGTCCGAAGCTTCCAGGCGAACTCTCGGCGCCAACGTCAAGAGTAGGTCTTCGAGATGGTCGATGGCCTGCACGGCCCTGCCGGGGTCGTTGATCGCGGGTGAGAGCGCTTTGAGTGCGATGTCGACGATTGCCTGCAGCCCGGCAGCCGGACTGACCGTCGGACTATGCGTGTCACCGAATATCAGGCACGCCATCAATTGGTGTGGGCGCACCCGCAACTGCGGCCCGTTCACCTCGAACAGCGCAGCATCCTGCGCGACGAACTCGCCGATATAAGGCAACACCTCGATGGTGACTCCCCATACCGCGGCAAGTCGCTCGATACCGGCGAGATTGACTGCCAACAGAATCCGGCCGTCAGGAGAGAGTTGACGGAGTCGAACCGTGGTCGAGCTACCCAGCTGCTCGAACATGTGCGGATCTCTCGACGCCAAGGCGGGCGGTGTCGGTGGAACCGGAGCAGCGGCGACGACTTCCCTCCACCCTTGCTCCATCTCTTCCGTGAATCCCGGATAGGTTCGCACGATGGACGAGCGGCTCTGTGCCGCGATCCAGCGCAGCAACCGCGAGGAATTGAGCACCATCCCCACGCGAGCTACCAGCGCGATGAAAAGAAACGCACTCACGAATGCCAACAGGATGGCAATGGACGTCGACAGAACGGGTGCCGTCGACTCGCCCGACAACGCGAGATCCGAGGCGATGACGACTGCCACGACGAACGTGGACAGAAACATCCCGATCGACCATCGCATGATGGCTTCCTGTTGCAGCATCGGCACTACACGTACCGAAATCTGCGAGGCACCGAACTGCATGGCCAGGGTGATGGCGGTGAACACCAGGCCGGTGAGCGTGATCATGCCGCCGGCGATGACGGCGAGCAACGTGGCAGTAGCTCCGATATCGAACGCCGATTCGATGCCGGCCGCAGAATCGGTGTCGCCGACTTCACCGTCCAGGTCCACGAGAAGGGCTGCCAACACGATCGACAACGACACCAGGATCATCGGTAACCGCCAAGTCGGTGTCCTCCGCAAGCGGCGGCGAGTGTGATTCCACCGTATTGCCGTCAGAAGCCGATTGGGAACCTGGGCCACCCGCTCTGGCTGATCTGTCACCGTCGCGGCAGTAGGCATGGCCGTCTCGATCGGTACACCGAAGCGTCCCGACAGCGCCTCCTGAACAACGATCTTCGCCCGAATGACCGGTTCCCGGAACCGCTTCTCGCGGGTGAACGCCTTCGCTCGTTTACGTGGCTTGTCGGCGTATCGCCAACGGTCCCACGGTGACAACGGTCGACCGAGCCGGATGGCACCGACGAAGAGAAGCGGGGTGAAGAACAGGCCGACCAATCCCGTCCACAGCTTGCCCTTGAGCAGGGTGATTGCCGCGAGCCCAAGCTGAAGTGCCAACCCGAAGAGGATCAGGGCAAGCGTGATCAGCGATCGATCCTGCTCGTAGACGTCGAAGTCTCCGGTGAATCCGATGGGGTGAACGCCGAGAAGATAGAGGCCGGAAATCGCGACGGCCACGAAGACCGCGTCGATCGAGGACCGACCTTCCTCTGCCCAGTAAACGTCGCGAAGATGCAGGATCAGTGCGAACTCGTCGAGCATCAACGCACTTCCGATGCCGAAGATGCTCGCGAGAATGCAGTTGGCAACGGGGGTTTGGTAGTTCGCGATGGCCACCAGCGCAAACCCTGAGATGAGGACCATGACCAGGCCGAACATCACGTGGTGAATATGCATCCCACCTGGCGTGACGTTGCCGGGCCACCAGGACACCTCGGCCCTGATCATCCGAACGCTGAACCGGATGAAGAGAAATGCCAGTAGGAACGACACCAGGAGAAAGAACAAGGGGAGGCGTCCGTTGTCCACGACCGTCTCGGTGAACCATGTTCCCATCGCGACCTCCTCGCTCGATCGAGCGAGGTCAGCCTATCCCTGCATGGGGTGTCCGTGTGTTGTATCGACGCTGGGCGAACTCACCAGGCGGTCAGAAAACCCATCCGCGAAGTGCGATGAAGCGGAGTGCCCCGGTAGCGGCGCTCACCGCGATGACTGCGATGACCTGCACGATCCACGAAGAGCCGGGAAAAACAATGTGGACCATGGCGAGGGCTGCGGTGCCGAGAGCCAGACCGGCGAGGGCGAGTCCACCTGCCTCCCACTGCGTCTGCAACCAGCCGACCCGCTGCGTCGCATGAAAGGTATGCCGCCGATGGAGTTCATTGGCAAGAACTGTGCTCGCCGCGATTCCGGCAATATTTGCAACGAAAGCGCCCAGAGAGGTCAACGCGAGGAACAGTCCTATGTAGACGACATTGCTCGACGCACCCACGACGACGAATCTGACGAATTGTGCAGGCGCCGACTCACCCATGAAGCGTGCCTTCATCTCTGTGGCACATGTTCGCGGCTGCGTGTCCAGCGTGCTGCTCACGTCATCGTCTCCAGTTTTCGGCGTCCTGGACCGGATACAGTCCTGACCGGTCCAACAACGGGCGAACGAGATTCAAGGCCCAACTGTGAGCCAAGTCACCCGCACTATCCGGCTAGGACGCAGTACCGCTCTTCTTCTTGTTGCGCGAGCGACGTTCGAGATCGAAGTTCATCAGGTCAGGCTTGATCGATGCCACGAACAACATGACACAACCGAAGACCACGAGAACGATCGTCAGAACGACAACGACGATTCCTATGAACGCACCGATACTTTCCATAACTGCCCTACCTCCCGTGTTGCCCCTTACCGTACTGGGCTCACTCGGCGTCGGTCGAATCCACCCCGTACCGAGTACCGGAAGTTGTACTGTCCGAAGCCATGAACACATCGAACGAACATCAACCACGACGCTTCGAGGGAAAGGTTGCCTTCATCACCGGCGCTGCCCGCGGCCAGGGAAGGGCCGAAGCGATAAGGCTCGCTGCAGAGGGCGCCGACATCATTGCGGTCGATATCTGTGGCGAGTTCGAGTCGACGTTCTACGACGGCTCCACCGCCGAGAACCTCCAGGAAACGGTCGCTGCGGTCGAAGCGCTCGATCGCCGGATCGTTGCCACGCAGGCCGACACCCGAGACTTCGCTGCCTTGTCGGCCGCTCTGAACGACGGAGTCGAGCAACTCGGCAGGCTCGACGTCGTCATCGCCAATGCCGGAATCTGTGCCGCGGGGATGTCGTGGGAAATCACCCCCGAGCAATGGAAAGAGACCATCGACGTCAATCTCACCGGCACCTTCTTCACGGCGAAGGCTGCGATTCCGATCTTGCTCGAGCAGGGCACGGGCGGCTCGATCGTCATGACCAGCTCGGTCGCAGGGCTGAAGGGCCTGCCGTTTCTCGCGCACTACACAGCGAGCAAGCACGGCATCGTCGGGCTGTGTCGGACGATGGCCAACGAGCTCGGACAGTTCGGTATCCGTGTCAACACGATTCATCCGCACGGCGTCGCGACCGGCATGCAACCCGGCGACATGATGGCGCTGATCGAGAAGTACCCCTCACTCGGACCGATTTTCATGGGTTCGTTGCCCGACCCGATCAGCGAGCCGGAGGACATCGCGGCCGCCGTTGCGTGGCTCGCTTCAGACGAAGCGCGACACGTCACCGGCATTCAGTTGCCCTTGGATCTCGGAGTGCTTACGCGCTGATTGCTGCGGGTCGTGCCGTCGTCGGCGAGGAAGTGCATGAACGAGCTCAGCTTGCTGTTCGACACTCGTATGCAGCGAGGAACACATCCACGCCCTCGGCGACGACGTGCTCGATATCGGTCACAGATGCGATCGAGTTGACCGTGCCGGCGGTGAGCTGGATCAGGTGAACGGCCGCGATCTGGCCATCCTCCACCCTCAGCAGTCGCTGGCTGCTCATCGCAAGTAGATGTTCGGCGATGGCGGTCCGGACGCGCTCCGGACCGGCATGGCGCCACGCCGCCAGAACGCCTGGGTCGATATGGTCGGCGTCCGCGGCTACCTGCCGGATCATCGCGAAGTGGGACTGTGATGCCGGATCCGGCGTCGCCCAAGCGACACCGAACGCGATCAGGTCGCGGCGGAGGTCCGTGATGCGGCCGAGTAGCCGCTCCGCGAGGACGGTCTCTCGCTCGGCGACGCTATCGGCGCTGTCGAGGATGACCGCCCGAAACAGGGCCTCCTTGCTGCCGTATCGGTTGTAGATCGTCCGAGTGGAGACGCCTGCCTCGGTTGCCAGCGACTGGATACTTGCCCTGCTGTAACCGTCACGCGCAAATACGCGCAGAGCTCCTTCGAGGAGTGCCCGCTCCTTGTAACTGTTCACCCGAGACCTCCTAGTTGAGTACAACGAGCATTGCACTAAGTGCAATGTTCGTTGTACTTTGTTCGCATGGAAACCAACAACGCAACAACATCCACGCCCCGAATCGCCATTATTGTCGGATCCACCCGCCCTCAGCGGCGGGCGAGACTCGTCGCTGACTGGGTACGTGACGGCGCTGAAAAACACCTTCACGGGCGCGCCACAGTCGAGATAGTGGATCTCGCTGACTATCACCTACCCCTCTTGGACGAACCACTGCCCGCCGCCATCGGCGCTTACACAAAACCGCACACTCGTCGCTGGGCCGAACAGATCGCTTCCTACGACGGCTTCGTATTCGTCACTCCCGAATACAACCACTCGGTCCCGGCCGCCTTGAAGAACGCGGTCGATTTTTTGTTCTCGGAGTGGAACGACAAGGCTGCGGGATTCGTGAGCTACGGCCTCAACGGTGGTGTGCGTGCGGTCGAGCATCTGCGCCTGACACTCGCAGAAGTCAAGGTTGCGTGTGTCCGCAGCCAGGTAGCGCTCGGCCTGTTCACCGACTTCGACATCCCAGACATTCAGCAGCCAGGACGACTCACTCCCGCGCCCCATCATGACGAGATTCTCGAGCGGATGCTCGCCGAAGTCAGGGACTGGTCCGAGGCGCTTGGCTCGCTTCGAGCGGGGCGCAGCCGGTGAACTCGGCGATAGCGAGCGGTGCCGGAGAGCAATCCGATCGCATCGATGCGCGGACGTGGCGACTGTGCTGGGTGATCGTGCTCGGTGCGTTCGCGAGCGGCCTCGACGCCTCGATCGTCAATGTCGGCATGGACTCGATCAGCCGTGCATTGGGATCTTCGCTGGCGGCCACACAATGGGTTGCAAGCGGCTACCTCCTGGCTCTGGCTGTCTCTCTTCCGTTGGCGGGATGGCTCGCCGGTCGGTACGGCAGTAGGCGCCTCTGGCTTGTCTCACTCGCTGCGTTCACCGTGGCATCCATCGGGTGTGCCGCCGCGCCCACAATCGAGATCCTGATCGCGGCGCGCGTGCTCCAGGGCCTGGCCGGAGGGGTTCTGATTCCGACCGGTCAAACGGTCCTGGGCCAAGCTGTCGGACCGGCCCGTTTGGGGAGGGTGATGGGCACCCTCGGCATCGCAGTCAGCGCGGCGCCCGCGATGGGGTCCTTACTTGGTGGATTCATCCTGCATGGCGCCGCCTGGCCATATCTCTTCCTGATCAACATCCCCATCGGGGCGGCGGGGTTTCTTCTCGGCAACCGCCTGATCCCCCGAGACGCCGGATCATCGACCTCCTCCCCCTTGCACCGGACCGGGCTCGCGCTGATCAGTGTGGGGCTCCCTGCCCTGGTGCTCGCGGTCAGCCGTTGGGGGGACACCGGCCAATTGGCCCTCGACACCATCGCGGCCGCAGGGTTGGCAGCCCTCGCGTTGACGTCGTTTGTCGCTGTCACTCTCCGATCCACCCATCCGCTACTCGACCTCAGGATGTTTCGGGTGCCAGGATTCCGTGCGGGTGCTGTGACCGCGCTCTTCTCTGGAGCGCTGATCTTCGGGAGTGGCGTCCTGTTCGCCCTGTACTTTCAGGTCGGTCGAGGGCAAACACCACTCGATGCCGGGATCAGCCTCATCTGCTTCGCGGGCGCTGCTGCGGTCACCGCCCCGATCATCGGCCGCTCGATCGACCGCCGCGGGCCCGGTCTCGTGGCGCTCGTCGGTGGCTTGCTGGCGGTAGCCACTACCGCAGTCCTGACTGCTCTCCCTTTGGATACGCCGACCTGGGTGCTCCAACCCCCACTCATCATCTTCGGCGCGGCCGTCAATATGGTTGCGATGCCGGCCGGCATCACCGCATACAAGTCCGTCAGCGCTAAGCAGCTGCCCGATGCAATCGCTCAGATCAACATCCTCCAACGGATCGGTGGATCCCTCGGAGGAGCGATCTGCGCAGTACTCGTCGCCGGCAATCGGACAGATCTCGCAGCAGCTTTCACTCATGCTCATTTGGCGCTTTTGGTCGCCGCTCTCGGAGCCGCAACCGGGGCCTGGCTCATCTACCGCACAACGAAACCAGCCCGGTTGACCCGAATGCCCGAATCCGGCACTGTCGACCACAGTCGCCGTGTGGTCGACGCGAACGCGGACAGAATCGGGTCGACACGATGGCGCAGAGCTTCGGAAGATACAGTCACCAATATGAACGGGAGCGCCCAAGGGACGCCCGGTGCATAGTGTGCGGAGCGGGCGAGAACTCACACGACAAGCGAATCGAGACGACGGACCGAGTAGTCGAAGTCGAGGTCGCCCGAGTTACAAGCCACACGATCGAGGCCGATTTGTCGGACTCGATTCGATAGCTGTCGCGAAGAAAGCGGCTAAGAACCAGCGGAGGCCGGGGCGTAGCGCCTGATCGCACGCATCGGCAGTTCCAGCCAGGCGGGCCGATTACGTGCTTCGTACACTGCCTCGTAGACAGCCTTGTCCAGCTCGTATGCGCTGAGCAACGCTGATTCCTCGCGTGGGTCGGACCCGGTGACCGATGCATAACCGTCGCAGAACGATGCCGAGTTTCTTCTCGCCCACTCCGAGGCCCTGGCATAGGTCGCCTCGGTCACGTCCGGATCGTCCAGCAGCAGATGATGAGCCGCGTAGTCGAACGACCTCAACATTCCGGCGACATCGCGAAGCGCACTGTCTCGCTGTCTACGCTCCTCCAGTGGTTTTGCCGGCTCACCCTCGAAGTCGATGAGCAACCAACCAGTCGAGGTGCGCAGGACTTGGCCGAGATGCAGGTCGCCGTGGATACGCTGCACGGTCACCGTGCCCGCAGCCTCGGCGCCTGCGATGAGCTCACGAGCAGCTGGAAGATGATCGGCCAGCGCCGGAATCACGTCCGCCGCCGCTTCGACACGAGCGAGGATCTCCTCGACCGCCGTCGAGGAGCCGGCACGCTCGGCCGTACCCAACTCCCTTGCCAGATCCGCATGCACGTGGGCAACTGCCGCACCTAGGTCGTATGCCTCTTCGGAGAAATCGGAATCCAACTCTGCTGCCTGTCGATCGCTCGCCAGCAGGTCGCGGACACTTGCCAAGGCGGTGGTCCACCCCTCTGCAGCGTCGGCAACGAAGTCCTGCGCCATTCCGAGCATGGAGATTTCACCATCCGCCTCGGTCTCGATCCAGGCTCGCAGCGGAGCGACGAATCGGCTTCCGGTGGCCGCCAACGCGCGATGAAGTTCGATGTCCGGGTTGATACCCGGAGACACCTGTCGAAACAGCTTGAGCAGCAGCACTTCACCTAGCACTACCGAAGTATTCGACTGTTCCGCGCCCAACACCCGACCGCGCATCCCGGTCTCGACCGATTCACCCGGCACGTTTCGGAACTCGAGGGAGCCGATCGGCTGGGCGGCCGACAAGGCGTCGGAATACAGCGCAATGATCTCCGGATCACGCAGACCGTCGTACACGAAGTCGCCCTCGCCCACCGGCAACTGCCAGGGGGCCAAATCCTCCAGTACAGCGCTCTCGACCGCAGTGCGTCGAAAGCCGAGCGGTACCTGGTAACGCTGGACGCGGCCGCCTTCGGCGACGGGCGCATCCAGTCCGACGTCGACCAGGACGTGCTCTGCCTGCACCCCTGGACGTGAACCCAGCGGGATCCGCGAGGTGACGATGAGGGAGACGATCCGAGAACCCTTCGCCGCGAACCAGCGTTGCTGCGGAAGCCACGCCCGAAGTGCGGTTTCCAACTCTTCCGTGCTGATGTGCGTCGAATCGGTCATAGATGAGTTCACTGGCCTCCGCATTCGCTCGGTCTACATACTCACTCTAACGATGGATCCGCCGATATGCGCGAGCTGAGCCAAGTGCAGACCGGTCGAATCTGTCGAGTACGGCTACCCGATCCCCCTGATCTCACACACCTGTTGCACTGGATCGTTTTTCTTTCGTCGCGCGAAAGTTATCCGAGCCTGGCGACTATCGATCGCTCGACTCGTAGAGTGGGCCCATGTCCGCTCCACATCCTGCACGCTTCGCTCCGATTCCCCACATCGACGTCCATCGCGCTGGCGATCGAGCGAAAACCCGTGTGGCATGGCTGAATTCGAAGCATTCCTTCTCCTTCGGACAGCATTACGACCCGGATAACACCCACCACGGACTGCTGCTCGTCAACAACGACGACACCGTCTCTGCCGGAGAAGGATTCGAAACCCATCCACATCGCGACATGGAAATCGTGACGTGGGTGGTGCAAGGCTCGCTAGTACATCAGGATTCGATCGGCCATTCCGGAGTCATCTATCCCGGCCTCGCACAACGCATGAGCGCAGGCAAAGGGATCATGCACTCGGAAAAGAACGACTCCTGGCGCCTGACCGGCGAACAGCACCACGAGCCCGTTCGATTCGTTCAGATGTGGGTAATGCCGGACACCCCTGGCATCACACCCGGATACGAGCAACTCGAGATCGACGACGAATTACTGCGCGGCGGGCTGATTCCCGTGGCATCCGGCATGAAGAAGCATCACGGACAGTCCGCGATCGGAATATCCCAGAAGTCGGCTGCATTGCACGCAGCACGATTACAGCCCGGGCGTCCGATCATGATCCCCGAATCACCGTTTGTTCATGTTTTCGTCGTCGCCGGGACAGTCCAGATGGAAGGTGTCGGTGAATTGTACGAGGGCGACGCCGTACGCCTGAGTTCCTCTGGTGGACAACGGGTAGAGGCAACTGCACCTGCCGAGATACTGGTGTGGGAGATGCACAAACGCCTGGGTGGGTGAGCAGCACCGTCGAGGACAGGTTCGACGTCACCATCCCACCGAACCCGACTGATCACCGGCAGCCACTTGGTAGCGAACGCTCACAGGGCGGAGTGAGCCAGTGGTCTCGTCACCACGGACTAGAGCGGCGACGGATACGTCGGCGCCGTCGACCTGGGCGTCCAGTCTCCCGTGCGGCCGGCGCGTACCGGTGGATACGCTGCTACCGGATCAGCGACGACAACCTGGTTGCCGCCGCGGCGCTTGGCCTCGTACATTGCCCCATCCGCTTGCCGAAGCAGATCCGTCACGGTGCACACTCCGTCGCCCTCGAGGGAAGCAGAATGTGCGACGCCGACGCTGACCGTCAGTGGGCAGATGTCCTGCAGCGAGTGCAAGCGAGTGCGCATCCATTCGGCGACCGAGATGGCCTGTTCGGCGGACACCGTCATCACCACCGCGAACTCCTCACCTCCGGTCCTCGCCACGAGCACTTCGTCGACGCGGAGTCTGCGCGCGATCAAGGTGAGCGCCAGGTCTCCGCCTTCATGTCCGAAGCGATCATTGATCGATTTGAATCGGTCGACGTCGATGACCAACACCGACACCTCACTTCGACCTCCGAGAAAACGCGGTATCGCCTCGTCCAGCCCTCGTCTGTTGTGCAGGCCGGTCAACGGGTCGAGCATTGCGTCATCTGCGTCGACCCGCAGGTTGAGCAGTATCGACTGGATGAATACGGGCGTGGTGAACATGACGGGCAGCAGCATGATCAGGTGCGACCATGCGAGACCGTGATCGAGATTCGGTGACGCCAGAATGAGTACGAACATTCCTGCCACGGTCAGCGCAGACCAGAGCAGGTGCGCCAAGAGCAGCTTCGGGCTGTGAAATACCTGTACGTACAACCCTGTCGCGGCGAGAAGTACACAGATCGGGAACGACATCTGTATCGATCCGTAGGACAGCAGGGCCACGGTCGTGCCGACATCGGCGTAGATGACGAACAGTGTGCTGGCCCGCTCGCTGGGCCACGGACCACGTATCCACAGCGCACCGACCGCGAACGACGAGAAGGCAGCGAACACGAGAACGATCCCGCCTACCGCGGAGCTCGGCGGCGTCGCCGTCAGGAAACTCGTGAGCCCAGCGAGCCCGAAGAAGATGCAGTTGAAACCGACTCCGATGCGGTATGCCTTCAAGACACCTCGCGCCTCGAAGTACTTTCTCATCCGCATGTAGTTGCAGGGCTGAGCCCACCATCTGCGCACAAATGTCACGGTGCTGTGCCTTCCACGCCGTTGCCCACCCCGTCATCCCCCGGCACTTGACGAAAACAAGTGCGTTCCGCGATCGGACTTCGCGTGGTTTTCGATATCGTACCCATTCCCGCTGGTCTCGACGGGCTTTCGCACACGTAGTCTTCGGCCCCGGCAATGCCGGAACGCATCGGACACCATGAGCAGGTTCTCGAGTATCGGCCGATCTCTTACAAGAGTGTAAAGATGGATCACATGACTGCTGTTGTTAATTCCGGAATCGACCTCAGCTACGCAGACCCTGACACGCGCCCGCAGGACGACCTGTTCGTGCACGTCAACGGCAAGTGGCTCGCCGACTACGCCATCCCGGCCGACCGTGCGGTCGACGGCGCATTCAGAACCCTCTACGACAAGGCCGAAGAAGACGTACGGGCGATTATTCAGGAGTCCGCAGCCTCGAATTCCCCCGTGGGCACCGACGCGCAAAAAATCGGCGACCTCTACTCGAGCTTCCTCGATGCCGATGCCGTCGAAGAAGCCGGACTCATCCCGATCTCCGACGAACTCGCAGCCGTCGCCGACGCGACCGACCTCGTAGCACTGGCCGGTGTGCTCGGGGGTCTGGAACGCACCGGCATCGGCGGGGCCGTCGGCCACTACGTCGACACCGACGCCAAGGACTCCTCGCGCTACCTCGTGCACTTCTCGCAGTCGGGAATCGGCCTGCCGGACGAGTCGTACTACCGCGAGGACAAATACGCCGAGATTCGCAGCGCCTACGTGGCGCACATCTCGAAGATGTTCGCGCTCGCCGAGGTCGACTACGACGCCGAGCGCGTCTTCGATCTCGAGACGAAACTCGCCGCGGGTCACTGGGACGTCGTCGCGCGTCGCGATGCCGAGAAGAGCTACAACCTCGTCGACTTCGACGCGCTCGTTCAGAACGAACCCGGATTCGATTGGACCGCATGGATTTCCGGACTCGGCGGTACTGCCGAGCAGTTCGCTGAAATCGTCGTTCGTCAACCACCGTTCGTGTCCACCTTCGCCGCACTGTGGGTCTCGGCAGACATCGAAGACTGGAAGGCCTGGCTGACGTGGCGCATCATCCACGGTCGTGCCGAATACCTGACTGCAGCTCTGGTCGGGGAGAACTTCGCTTTCTACGGAAAGACTCTCAGCGGCACCGAGGAGAATCGCGAGCGGTGGAAGCGTGGAGTGTCACTCGTGCAGGATCTGCTCGGTGAATCCGTCGGGAAACTGTACGTCGATCGTCATTTTCCGGCCGACGCCAAAGAACGCATGCAGGTTCTCGTGAAGAATTTGCAGAAAGCGTACCGAAGCAACATCTCCGACCTCGAATGGATGAGCCCCCAGACCCGGGCGAAAGCACTCGAGAAGCTCGAGAAGTTCGTCCCGAAAATCGGCTACCCCGATCGCTGGCGGGACTATTCGGCCGTTTCCATCGATGCAGCTGACCTCGTCGGAAACTACCGCCGCGGACACGTCGCGGAGTATCAGCGCGAGCTCGACAAACTCGGTGGGCCAGTGGACCGCGACGAGTGGTTCATGACCCCACAGACGGTCAACGCGTACTACAACCCCGGAATGAACGAAATTGTCTTTCCTGCAGCGATTCTGCAACCACCGTTCTTCGATGCGGCGGCAGACGATGCAGCCAACTACGGAGGCATCGGCGCCGTCATCGGCCATGAAATCGGCCACGGATTCGACGACCAGGGCGCAAAGTACGACGGCAACGGCAACATGGTCGACTGGTGGACCGACAACGACCGCACCGAATTCGGCAAGCGCACTGCCGCATTGATCGAGCAGTACAACCAGTTCGAGCCCAAGGCACTACCCGGCCATCGAGTCAACGGTGAGTTCACCATCGGTGAGAACATCGGCGATCTCGGCGGGCTGTCCATCGCCATTGCCGCCTACAAGATCGCGCTCGGTGGCGAGCAAGCCCCCGTGCTCGACGGACTGACCGGCCTACAACGGGTCTTCTTCGGCTGGTCGCAGGTCTGGCGGACCAAGGCACGCGACGAAGAAGCACTTCGCCGACTCGCGGTCGACCCGCACTCGCCACCAGAATTCCGCTGCAACGGTGTGGTGCGCAATCTCGACAGTTTTCACGAAGCGTTCGATGTACAGCCTTCGGATGCGCTGTACTTGGACCCGGAAGAGCGCGTCAAAATCTGGTAGGGCATCTCGCGTAGGAGGGGAGCAAGGTAAATGAAAGCTCGAATCAGGTGGCTCGCCGCACACGGGGTCGTGCGGTACGGCGCCAAGAAGGCAGCGCAAGCCGGCGACCCGCAGGCCATGCTCGTGGCAGATCCCGCGACACGGGAGAATCCGCGAGAGGTGTTCGAGCGCATTCGCGCGTCGGGGCCGCTGGTGAAGACCCGGATTTCGACGATCTCGGTCAGCCATCGCGTCGTGTTCGACCTTCTACGCTCCGACGACTTCCGCGTCAGCGAACTCGGGGCCAACCTCCCGAGACCGCTGCGCTTCATCGAGAAGCACACGCGCTCGGGTGCCCTGCACCCGCTCAAGCCGCCTTCACTTCTCTCCGTCGAGCCTCCGGAGCACACTCGCTATCGCAAGCTGGTCTCCTCGGTCTTCACTCCGCGCGCGGTGGCGAAGATGCGCGAGATGGTGCAGGAGACCGCGGACCGTCTGCTCGACGACCTCACGGCAGGCGGCGTCGAAGTAGACATCGTCGACAAGTACTGCGCTCAGCTTCCGGTCGCGGTGATCAGCAACATTCTCGGCGTGCCGGACAGCGAGCGGGCACGTGTCCTCGAGTTCGGTGAGATGGCTGCCCCGAGTCTGGACATCGGCTTGTCGTGGAAACAGTTCAACCAGGTCGAGAAAGGGCTCGAAGGCTTCGATGCCTGGCTGGGCGATCATCTTGCCGAACTGCGCACAAACCCGGGCAACGATTTGATGAGCCAGCTCATTGCGGCCACCGAGGACGGCGTCGGTCTGAACGACGAAGAGCTTCGCTCGACGGCCGGGCTGGTACTGGCAGCAGGATTCGAGACGACGGTCAATCTGCTCGGCAGCGGAATCCGACTTCTGCTCGACCACCCCGACCAGCTCGACGCTCTGACCCGCGACCCTTCACTATGGCCCAACGCCGTCGACGAGATGTTGCGCCTGGAATCGCCGGTCCAGCTCACGGGCCGTCTGGCCCGTCGCGACGTCGTCGTCGAGGGTATCGAAGTACCCGAGGGCGGACTGGTGGTCCTCGTACTGGCAGGTGCCAATCGCGATCCGGACGTCTTCGAAGACCCGTATCGGTTCGACGTAACCCGCGCGAACGCGAACAAGCATCTTTCGTTCTCGGGTGGGCGTCACTACTGTCTGGGCGCATCGTTGGCGAAGGCCGAGTCCGAAGTCGGCCTGAAGACGCTCTTCGACAGATTCCCCCACCTGCGATCGGCAGGCGAGGGAGTCCGACGAGAAACCCGAGTCCTGCACGGCTGGGCATCCCTGCCCGTAGACCTCGGGCAACCTGCGGCTACCAGCGCGAGCCGGTAGTAGCGCAGAGACCTAACGGTTCCAGTCGCCCAAGCCATCGGAGCCGCTCAAAGTGCCACCGCCACTGTTGACGACGACGACGGGATCACCCTTCTGCGAGTTTTCGAAGAACCATCGTCCATCCTCGGTGCTGACGTTCAGGCAGCCGTGGCTGACATCCTCGTAGCCCTGCGAGTCCACCGACCACGGAGCGGCGTGGACGAAGATCCCGCTGTAGGAGATGCGCGTCGCGTACTCGACGTACGTGCGGTATCCCTCGGGCGAATCGACGGGTACGCCGTAGGTGGACGAATCCATGTACATGTCGCGGAACTTCTCGCCGACGAGGTAGGTGCCGTTGGGCGTCTCGTGCCCAGCCTTACCCATCGATGTCGGCATCGTCCTGACGACCTCGCCGTTGCGCGTGATCGTCATGGTGTGGGTCGCGTCGTCCGCAGTGGTGATGACGGAGTCTCCGGTAGAGAAGTCGGTGCGCGAACCTGCTGCTTCGACGGTGACCTGAGTATGTGCCGGATAGAACTCGTTGGGTAGCCACCGGACCTGGCTGTCGTTGATCCAGTAGAAGTGGCCGTCGACAGCGGGTGAGGTCGTGATGTGAATTGCACGTTCGGCCGCATCGCGATCGCCGATCGCCTCGTTGAAACGGATAGCAATCGGCTGTGCGACGCCGACTATCTCTCCGCTGGACGGGCTGATGGACGGATCGGAGAAGTTCGCAGGTGCCAGACGCGGGATCTGCGGCTGAGGCATCGGTGCGGCCGGGTCCGACGAGCCCGGGAATGCGGGGAGGGTAGGGAACGCAGGGAGGGTCGGCGCCTCGGGACCGCCGGGCCACAGTGGAGCGGCCTGAGCCGGCGCGATCAGCGCACTCATTCCCACTGCCGCCGTCACGGTCGCCAGAGACAGGCGGATAGCGAGTCGGCGCGATGTCCTCGATGTAGATGCCATAACTGTTCGGTCCATCCTTAGTCTTCCCCGAGCGTGTGGATCAATAGCCATTAACACATACCCGGCCGACATTGTGCGAATCGAAATCGGACGTTTCAGATCATTCCGGCCTTCTTTGCCATCGATCGCAACTGAAATGCCGAAACGACGAATGCGATGCCGAAGAGTAATGCAAACACACCGACCAGCCAGACAATGCCCAGGATGCCGCCAATAGGGAAGAACACCAGAATCAGACCGAAGAGGAGCTCTAGAACGCCCGCGATCAGGAGCCCTACCCAATGCGTTGCGGCGTCGAGACGGCGTAGTCGCAGAGATCCTGCTATTTCCAGAATTCCACCCGAAATCGCCCAAATTCCTATGACGAAGACGACAGCGAGAGCCGTTATGTTCGGCCACACCAACGCGATAATCCCGGCACCGAGCGAGACGAATCCGCCGAGCATCCACCACACCCAACTCGATTCGACTCTCCTCGCCCGAGCGGCCCGAACGATGGCCGAGACCCCGTCGACGATCGCGTAGGCGCCGAAAATAACTACCAGAGCCCACACCGTGGCATCCGGCCAGGCCAGGGCAACGATGCCGAAGACGATGGCCACTATTCCGCGTATCAGAACGGCCCACCAGAGGTCTTTGCCGATCCGGAGAAATGCCTCTTCGTTGGTGCTGAACCGTGTCGACATTGCCATTCCCCTCATATGTTGTCGAAGCGAAAATTTGTGATGGCAAAAAGCGTTCATCAAGGTGAGGCGACGCCAGATCTCCAGGTGTTGGCGCCGTCGGACAGGCAACTCTGTCCGGTAGTGAAATTCAGTGCGAGACCTGCTCCCGCGTCACATCGCACGCCTTCCGAAGCAGTCCCGACGGACGTCTGGCCTGGGGCCAGCGAGATAGCCAACGCGACTGCGCCGGGATCGGGCGAGACGATCGACACCGCATTGCGGCCGAACGCGAGTGCGCCGACCTGGCCTGACGTTGTTTCGGCAGCGGCGACGGCACCGCCTTGGGCCAGCCCGACCGCGCTGCCACCGACCTCGGCGCGCGCGAACGCGACTGCATCGAGTGCTCGGGCGAATGCGTTGCTCGTCGCGTCGGTTCGCACTCCGCATGCACTCGTCCCGTCGACGAGCACATATTCCATCGGGGGCTGCCCACCGCAGGACAGCTCGGCTCCGTGTGCCGTTCCGGACGTCAGCAATGCGACCGGAACCCCGATCAGCACAGGGCCCGCCACCAGCGCTACCTTCCGCGCTACTCCACGTTGAAAGAACACCGCCACACCTTTCCTTGTGAAACGCCGACCTGTGTTTGGATTGTGCCACTAACGGGCACTCCCAGGCGGGTCTATCGGACCCATCAGCATTCCGTCGAGCCACCGGCGGCAGAACTTGTCGAGTCGGATGCGCGGACGCCGAATACGCCGGACAGCCCAAGTCCGGTCGCTTCGCTGTCCCAGCCTCGCGATCGACGACCGCGAAGGATGAACACGTGAAAAACTGTTCGGCTCGTATTCGGCAGATCGTCGTCGTTGTGCCGGTTCACAACGAGGAGGACCTGCTTGCGCAGGCATTGAATTCCTTGACCCACTCCCGCGCGTCCGTCGAAGATGTGGACGTACACACCATCGTGGTACTCGACGCGTGCTCCGACAACTCCGCGACGATCGCCGCGGAGTGGGCAGCACATACCGATGAGAGCTCCGTGATATCGGTCGACTTCCGCAATGTCGGGTCCTCTCGCGCGGCCGGCTTTCGGGCGGCCGAAAGACGCTCCTCCGGGCTGAGCGGAACGAATCTGCACGAAACCTGGTACGCGACGACCGACGCCGACAGCACGGTCCGTCCCGACTGGTTGACCTCGCACCTACGGCATGCGCAGCGCGGCGCCCAGGCCGTCGCCGGCACCGTGCGCGTCGATCTCGACTCCGCCACCTCCGGCCTCGAACGTGCCTACCGATCCGGGTACCGCAATCATGTTGGGCACCGCCACGTGCACGGGGCAAATCTTGCTCTCCGCGCGGACGTCTATCGAGCCGTCGGCGGGTTCCGTTCGTTGCCGACCGGGGAGGACGTGGATCTGATTCACCGCGTGGAGTGCAGCTCGATCCCGGTGTTGTACGCATGCGACTCCCCGGTCTCGACGTCGAATCGGCGGGACGGCCGTGCACCCGACGGGTTTGCCGTGCACCTGCGCACCCTCGAAGCGGCGATGACGCAATGACAACGAACACCGCTTCGCGCCTGGCCGAGTGGGTTGTCGAGGAGGCCGCCGATCTGCCGTTGCCCGGCGCAGGCAACACCGATGCGCGGTGGCAAGCCCTGGCGATGCTGAGCAGAGAGAACACCGTGCTCGGACGCCTCGCCGAGGGGCACGCGGATGCCATTGCCATCCTGGCCGAACTCGACGGACCGAGGCCCAGACGCGGGCAGATCTGGGGCGTTTGGGCAGCCGAGCCGCCCACCCCAGTTCTCCAGGCCGTTCACGGCCAGGGTGGTTGGAAGCTCACCGGGGTGAAGCCGTGGTGCTCGGGTGCGCACCTCTGTACCGATGCCCTGGTGACGGCGAAGGTCGGTGACCGGTCGCAGATGTTCGCAGTCGATCTGACGCAGAACTGGTGCGCCCCGATCCCCCATACGTGGCATGCAGTCGGAATGGCAGGAAGCGACTCGGGTTCCGTGCGGTTCGACGGTGCTTCGGCCAAACCTGTCGGTGAAGCTGGCGCCTACATCGAACGTCCGGGTTTCTGGCACGGTGCCATCGGCGTCGCGTCGTGCTGGTTCGGTAGTGCATGTGCAGTGGCCGACACCCTGCATGCGGCCGCTCGCTCGGGCGGTGATGCTCACAAGAACGCACATCTGGGCGCGGTCGCGGCCGCACTGGGTGCCGCCTCGAGTGCGTTGACGACCGCTGCTGCCGAAATAGATTCCGATCCAATGGATTCCGATGGGCAGGGCCGAATTCGCGCTCGGGTAGTACGGGCCATCGTCGAGAGCACTGCCAGCGAATGCATCGATCGAGTCGGCCGGGCACTGGGCGCAGGCCCCCTGTGCGCCGACGCGGGACACGCCCAGCGTGTCGCGGATCTGAGCGTGTATCTGCGGCAGAGCCACGCCGAGCGCGATCTGGCAGCATTGGGTGAAGACATCGCGAAGGAGGACTGTCCGTGGTGAGCGGCCGAGAAGACATCACCCACTCGTTCGACACCGACGCCGACTCGGGAACTCCCGAGTCGGCGTGGCGTGAATGGGATCGCAGCTTCCCCCAACTCGATCTCACGCGGTGCAGCAAGCTGGTCGTCGTCGCACCGCACCCCGACGACGAGGTGCTCGGCGTCGGCGGGCTGATGTCCATCGCTGCCGCCGCCGGAATCGAAGTGTCCGTAGTTGCGGTCACCGATGGTGGCGCCTCACATCCCGGTTCGCCGACGCTCTCGCCTGCCGACCTCGTGTGCGAGCGCCCCCGCGAGTCGGAACGAGCCGTGGCACGGCTGGGGGTGCGCACCGCTCCGACGCGGCTGGGGTTCGAGGACGGCGCTGTTGCCGAGCACGAGGACGAACTCGCGCACGCATTGACCGATTCGATGCACGGCGGCCCCGGAACCTGGTGCCTGACGGCATGGCGCGGAGACGGCCATCCCGACCACGAGGCCACCGCCCGCGCCTGCATCACTGCCGCGTCGCGCACCGGTATCGCGATCCTCGAGTACCCGATCTGGATGTGGCACTGGGCCTACCCTGATCATCCCGACGTACCGTGGAGTCGGGCTTTCGAGGTCGGCCTCGACGCCAACGCGCGAAAAGCCAAAGAGGCTGCGGTACAGGAGTTTCAGACGCAAATTGCACCACTGTCGGAGCATCCGGCCGACCGGGCGGTGCTACCTCCCTTTGCACTGGAACGCCTGCTTCGACCCCGTGAGGTGATCTTCGGATGACACTGAACGGGGACTACTTCGATGCCGTCTACGCCGAGGGCACGGACCCATTCAGGTTGCGCGCCAACTGGTATGAGGAGAGAAAGTACTCGATCACTGTCGCATCTCTCCCCCGGCCGCACTACCGTCGCGCCCTCGAACCCGGTTGCTCGGTCGGGGTTCTGACCGAGAAGTTGAGCGCGCGGTGCGAGGCGCTGATCTCGACCGACATCGTCGATTCCGTGCTGGATACCGCCCGCGCCGCCGTCGATGATGAGACAGTGAACTTCGTGAAGTGGTCATTGACCGACGACTGGAGTGCTGTGGCCGGTGAGGAGCCGTTCGACTTGATAGTGCTCAGCGAGGTGGGGTACTACCTCGACGAGCCCGACCTTCGGCTAGCCGTCGCCGCTGCTGCAGCGCATCTCGAAGCAGGTGGCACACTTCTCGCAGTGCACTGGCGTCATCACGTGACGGACTACCCTCTGACTGGAGATCGCGTCCACGCGGTGATCGGCGAGAACACCGAACTCGAACGGCTAGGGGGATACATGGACGAGGACTTCGTGTTGGACGTCTTCACCAACTCACGCGGCGACGCTCAGCAGTCAGTCGCACGACGTGAGGGCTTGGTATGAACTCAGACACCTCGACCAGGAGATTCGACGGCGGGGGCCTCGAATCGATTCTCGGGCCAGACAGCCTTCACATCGACTTCGTCCCACTCGTCGACCTGCTGACTTCCGAAGTCATCGGACACGAAGCCATTGTCGGTGGCCCCGCAGGGTCCGCATTCGGTGATCCGGCCGCACTCGCCTCGGCCGCCCGCGCGATGAACATGACGGTCGATCTCGACCTTGTTCGATGGGAAGGCGCCGCCAGTCGGATCGCAGACTCCGATGTGTTGAAATCCGTTCCCCTGTTCATCGCCATCGACCCCGACTCGCTTCCACATCTCCCCGACCGTGACCAGGCAGGTTCGGGCACCGCAGTCCTACAGTTGGACGAAACTTCCCTCATCCGCCGGCCGGCACAGCTCCTACGCGCCGTCGCTGACGTTCGACGCCTCGGCTGGGCCATCGCCGTCGATCACGTCGGCGTCCGGCCGGAGTCCCTGGCACTGCTGCCCCTCCTCGAACCCGATGTAGTCAAGCTGGACCGCTCCCTGATCACCCGGAAACCGAGTCTGTTCACCGCCCGCGTCGTCAACGCCGTTGCGGCGTACACCGAACGAACCGGCGCCATCGTCATGGCCGAGGGTATCGACAGCGAGGAAGCCGTACACATCGCACTCGCATTGGGTGCACGCGTCGGGCAGGGCCGCTACTTCACCGAACAGAATCGGTCGCCGGTAGAGCCGTCGGAAAAGCTGTCTCCGCTGAACTTCCGCACCTCGCCGGAACGCGGATCGATGCCACGGTCCTCGCCGTACCAACTTGCCGCAGCGGGTCGTGACAGCAAGCCATCGACCAAACGACTGCTCGTCGAGATGAGCAAAGGGCTCGAATCCATTGCGAGCCAGTCCCTGCAGACCGCGGTGATCCTCGGCTCGTTCGAGAAGCGTGAACACTTCACCTCGCTCACCGCACGTCGGTGGGAGGTGATGGCAACTCAGGCAGCACTGGTCGGCGCCCTCGCCCTCGGCATCGGCCCTGAACCGGCACCGAAGGTACGCGGAGCCGATCTGGAGCTAGACGATCCGGTGTGCGAGGAGTGGGTTGTGGTGGTTCTGTCACCACATTTCTCGGCGGTTCTTGCCGCGAAAGATCTCGGCGACACCGGAGCGGACATGGAACGCAGGTTTTCCTACGTACTCAGTCACGACCCGCAACTGACCGTCGACTGTGCGCGCAGCCTGCTTTCACGCCTACCCGTAGAACGAACCGGGCTCTAGTAACTAAGCCCTAGCGTTCGTCTCGGCATCGGCAACCACACGGTCGGCGATATCGGCGAGCTTCGTGTTCGTCTCCTGCGACAGTTTCGACAACAACGCGAACGCCTCTTGCGCGCTGAGCTTGTACCTCTCCATGAGCATGCCTTTCGCCTGCCCGATGATGTCGCGGCTGGTCAAGGCTGCACGAATCTGCTGTTCCTCACGGGCACTGGAAAATGCTATTGCGGCGTGCGCGGCGAACAGAGATCCGATCGACTCCGCGTCCACACCGAACGCATGCACCCGCGACGAGTGGAGGTTGAGTGCGCCGAAGTTGTACCCCTCCACATAGAGCTGAAAGCAGATCATGGATTTGACACCGAGCGCGGAAGCCGCGTCGGCGAAACGCGGCCATCGGCCGTCGGCATCCATATCGTCGATCCGAATGGTGCGCTGTTCGATGGCCGACTCCAGGCAGGGACCTTCGCCCAACTGCTCCTGAAGGGAATCACACGCGGCCGCGACATCTCCGGACAAGGCAGCGCTGTACACGAACTTGCCCTGCAGCACCGTGGTTATGCTGGCGTATTCGGCAGCGGGCACGTTCACGACCGCGGACTCGGTGATCGCAGCGAGAACCTTGTCCGGATCATGGTGCTGACGACGCAAATCCCGGGCTACCGCAGCCAGTCGGTGACTCAGATCCAAATCGAACGGCATCTGCGTCGGCAACTCTGTACCGAGAACCTGCTCACTGATGGGAATCACCTCCGCGAACACCGATCGACTTTCGACCCGCCAAGAATAGAAGCTTAGCGCCCGACCCACCGCGCGCTACCAGTGATGAGCTGATTCGGCGAACCGTGATGGCAACCGAGCGGTTCCACAACCCGCACCTATTCGACGCGGTTGCCTTGCTCGTCCCAATGTTCGGCAACTTTCTTCGACGGTTGCACCCGTGGCGGCTCACCGGGCATCTTGGGGTAGTCGGGGGGAAAGTTGAGCTCACCACCAGGCAGGGTCTCCCACAGCTCCAGAAGAGGCTCGAGCGAGTACGCCTGGGAATCCATCTCCTCCCACGGGTCCCCGTCCTCCAGGTGTCCGAGGACGGTCGTGATGTTGTAGTCACAAGGATCGGTGACGGCGGCCAACTGCGACCATGTCAAAGGCGTACTCACCGGCGCTCCCGGCCGAGCCCGAAGACTCCACGCGCTCGCGATGGTTCGGTCTCGATTGTTCTGGTTGTAGTCCAGGAAGATTCGTTCGCCGCGTTCCTCTTTCCACCAGTTCGTCGTCACACCGTCGTCACGCCGTTCCAGCTCACGTCCGAGTCCGATAGCCGCATGCCGTACCTGCTCGAACGTGTACTCAGGTCGAATGCTGACGTAGATATGGATCCCCCGATTACCGCTCGTCTTGGGGTACCCGCGAAGGCCGAGTTCGGCCAACAGCTCGCGGGTCACCTCCGCCACCCGCTGTGCGTCGGCGAAGGTCGTACCGGGCTGTAAATCCAGGTCGAGCCGAAGCTCATCGGGGTGGTCCAAGTCCGGCTTCCGCACCGGCCAAGGATGAAAGGTCAGCGTGCCCATCTGCGCGGCCCACACCAGCGCAGCAGATTCACTCGGACACAATTCGTCTGCCGTACGGCCACTCGGGAACGTGACCTTCACCGTCTCGATCCAGTCGGGCGCGCCTTTGGGCAACCGCTTCTGATAGAAGCCGTCGCCCTCCTTGTCCTGTGGCCCGAGTGCAAGCCTCATGCCCTCACGAAAGCCGTCGGGCCACCGTTCCATGGCAATCGGCCGTGCGCCGACAGCCCGTAGGAGCGGCTCACCGACCGCCGCGAAGTACTCGCAGACAGCCAACTTGGTGATCGCCGGAGTTCGGTCGGTTGCCTCGTAGATGACGCGGTCAGGGCTCGAAACACGCACTTCACGCCCACCCGCGTCTACGAACACCGGCGGCGTCTTCGCGGCCATCTCAGTTACCTCCCGCGATGACATCGGCCACGTCGTACCGCACCGGGACCTCCAGCTGCTCATACGTGCAGGACATGGGGTCACGGTCCGGTCGCCACCGAAGGAATCTCGCCGCATGCCGAAGCCGCTCACCCTCCATCTGGTCGTAGGCAACTTCGACGACACGCTCTATTCGAAGCGGCACCCAGCTCCGATCCTTGTTCGACGTCCATCTGTTCGCCTGCGCGTCGGAGACCACATCCTCTCCTACGCGCAGCGACGCAAGCTCGTCGAGCAATTCCACCCGTCGCTTGTCGGTAAACGCCGACGCACCGCCGATCATCCGAAGCTGATCGCCGTCGTACAGGCCAAGCAGCAGAGAACCAACTCCTTTGCCCGACTTATGAACTCGATATCCGATGAGAGCGCAGTCAGCCGTACGCGCATGCTTGACCTTGATCATCTCTCGCTTGTTCGGCAGATAAAGCCCGTCGAGCTTCTTGGCGACAACACCGTCGAGGCCGGCACCCTCGAATCGTTCGAACCAATCCTCGGCGGTGGCCGCATCATCGGTGGCGCTGGTGACCTGGCATTGCGTGCCACCCACGACGGCCTCGAGAAGCTGGGCGCGACGGCTGCGAAACGGCTCGCCCGTCATATCCGTCGAGCCGAGCGCCAAAAGGTCGAAGCCCACGAACATCGACGGCATCTTGTCCGCCAGCATCTTCACTCGACTCTCGGCCGGGTGAATTCTCTCCGACAGCGCATCCCAGTCGAGTCGCGTCCGACCGTCGATCTCACGTGGCACCACGATCTCGCCGTCGACGACGATCCGATCGGGCAGTTCACGACGAACTGCGTCGACCAACTCGGGGAAATATCTCGCTAGATTCTTGCCGCCGCGGGAGCCGAGTACGACCTCGTCCCCGTCGCGGAAGACGATGGAGCGAAAGCCGTCCCACTTGGGCTCGTACGACCATTCGGCGTCCCCATCGGCAGGCTGCTCGGGTACTGCCTTGGCCGCCTTGGCGAGCATCGGCTGGAGAGGCCATGCAAGAGGTAAGTCCACCTGGTCGATCTTGCCTCATACCACCGACAACCACGCGGAAAAGGATCGGCAGAGTGTCACTTCGCCGGGTCGTCGGATACTTTTACCGGACCGCGTTCGAAGTTCACTCGACAGAATTCAGGATCTTAGAAGATGACCCCCTCATGCCGTCCGCTTCGTGGCCTCGCCCGCCGTTTCTTCGCGGTGTCAGCCGCCTTGGCGTGTGCAACGTTGCTCGTTGCGAGCTGCAGCTCCGAGGTCACTCCTCGGGCGATTCCGGCCGCCGACGCCGGCCCGAATCCCACTACAACAACGACATCGAGGCCCCCTCCCGCTCAGGAAGACATCGACATCGACATCGACGTAGAGATCGGCGAGTGCGTCGAACTCGGTGGCACAGTCGACGATGCCGACATCGACAACGCGACGTGCGGCAGCCCCTCGTCCAACTACAAGGTGATCGCGAAAGCGCCTTCCGGTGACGAGTGCATCAGCGACGCCGACCAGTACTACTACGAAACCTTACGAGGCATCGAGCAGGGAGCACTGTGCCTCGACGTCGACTGGGTGATCGGTGGATGCATGGAGGTCTCCGGTGACGACCCCGTGCGAGCCGACTGCGCGACGCCCGGCACAGAAACGGTTCGAGTCGTCGAAATCTTGCCCGGCACTACCGAGGTGAACGACTGCTCGGATCCCGCAACCAGTGGCTACGCCTACGACGAGCGCAACTTCATCGTCTGCGTCGAGGATCTGTAGCTCGAATTTCACGTGCCTCGCGCAGCGATCGGTGCCAGACTGCGCACGTGACGTCGCGCCGATCCCGAATCCGTCGACTGCCTCCCGCATTGCGACGTGTCGTCCCCGGCGGTGACTCCGCGACAGCAGGTTTAGGCTTGCCCTTGGATAACAGCCCCCTATCCACGCAAACAGGTCAGGAGTGTCATGTCGACCCCGCAGGACTTATCGGACAAGCAATCACCGGACAAACAGTCACCGGACGTCAAGCCCCGTAGCCGAGACGTCACGGACGGTTTGGAGAAGACCGCTGCGCGCGGGATGCTTCGAGCCGTCGGGATGGGTGACAAGGACTGGGGTAAATCTCAGATCGGCGTCGCGTCGTCGTGGAACGAGATCACCCCGTGCAACCTCTCGCTCGAACGCCTCGCCAAAGCCGTGAAGGTCGGCGTCCACGCCGCCGGCGGCTTCCCGCTCGAATTCGGCACCATCTCGGTGTCCGACGGCATCTCCATGGGTCATGAAGGCATGCACTTCTCGCTCGTATCTCGCGAGGTGATCGCCGACAGCGTCGAGACCGTCGTCAGCGCCGAGCGGCTCGACGGTTCGGTGCTTCTCGCCGGTTGCGACAAATCGCTGCCCGGCATGCTGATGGCTGCCGCAAGACTGGACCTTGCCAGCGTCTTCCTCTACGCCGGTTCCACGCTGCCCGGCTTCGCAACGCTGTCCGACGGCAGCGAGCACCAGGTCACCATCATCGACGCGTTCGAAGCCGTCGGTGCATGCTCGCGCGGACTGATGTCGCGCGCCGACGTCGACACCATCGAACGCGCAATCTGCCCCGGCGAAGGTGCCTGCGGTGGCATGTACACCGCCAACACGATGGCCAGTGCCGCAGAAGCCATGGGTATGTCCCTGCCGGGCAGCGCATCCCCGCCCGCGCCGGACCGTCGACGCGACGGATTCGCCCACGCAAGTGGTGAAGCCGTCGTCGAACTCCTTCGCCGCGGAATCACCTCGCGCGACATCATGACCAAAGAAGCATTCGAGAACGCGATCGCTGTCGTCATGGCCTTCGGCGGATCGACCAATGCCGTGCTGCACCTACTGGCAATCGCCCACGAAGCAGAAGTCGAACTCACCCTCGACGACTTCGTCCGAGTCGGTGCCAAAGTTCCACACCTCGCCGACGTCAAGCCGTTCGGCAAGCACGTCATGACCGACGTCGACGCCATCGGTGGCGTCCCAGTGGTCATGAAAGCGCTGCTCGACGCGGGGCTCATGCACGGTGACTGCCTCACCGTCACCGGAAAGACCGTGGCCGAGAACCTCGCTCACATCGCACCCCCGGACCCCGACGGCAAGGTGTTGCGCGCACTCGACAAGCCCATCCATCCGACCGGCGGCATCACCATCCTCAAGGGGTCCCTCGCTCCCGGTGGCGCCGTCGTCAAGTCCGCCGGATTCGATTCCGACGTATTCACCGGCACTGCAAGGGTTTTCGAACGTGAACGCGCCGCAATGGACGCACTCGAAGACGGCATCATCGCCGCCGGCGACGTCGTCGTCATCCGCTACGAAGGACCCAAGGGCGGCCCGGGCATGCGCGAAATGCTCGCCATCACCGGCGCCATCAAGGGCGCTGGCCTCGGCAAAGACGTCCTGCTGCTCACCGACGGCCGCTTCTCCGGAGGCACCACCGGCCTCTGCGTCGGCCACGTCGCACCCGAAGCCGTCGACGGTGGACCGGTGGCCCTCGTACGCGACGGCGACCAGATCCGCCTCGACGTCGGAAAAGGCACACTGGATCTGCTCGTCGACGAAGAAGAGCTCGACAAGCGCAAGTAGGGTTGGGCGCCGCTACCTCCGCGATACACGCGCGGTGTGCTGGCGAAGTACGCCAAACTCGTCGGCTCGGCTTCCCAGGGTGCCGTGCTCATTTAGCTTTTCGCGCCGGTCGGCGGGTTCGTCGGCCGGCGGGTGGCAATGCGGCCGCCTGATCGCTTGAATGGCCACCCCAAGCTAACTGATCGTATGAATGTGCCATTGAAGCAGTGGCGGCGGCGGGTTGCGGCGGCCACCCGATCGCTTGAATGGCCACCCCAAGCTAACTGATCGTATGAATGTGCCATTGAAGCGATGGGAGCCGAGAAACACGAGTGGGCCATCGCAACAGTCGAGACTGTCGCGATGGCCCACTCGGGCAAGAAGGGTGCGCTAGGGAATCGGGCTGAACCCGGTTCCTACTGCGTTTCCTGCATTGATGTGACGAAGAATCGCATCGATGTTGGTGCCGACCTCGGGTCCGAAGCAGGCGATGCCGAGGTAGGCGTTGACCATGCCGACCAGCGTTGTGCCTACGACGACCGGGCTTCCCGAATCACCCTCGACGACGCACAGCTGCGACCAGGTCTCCTGGGACTGCAGAATGTCTCCGTACGCGATACCGCATGTGTTGCCGGTGGTACGGCCTTCTTTGCACACGATGTTGGGGAACGAAGTCGGCGGGCCGACGTTGGTGATGGTGACGTTTCCGATGTGGTTGACCGGGATGACCTTCGCGCGATCGAACTCGATGACGGCGTAGTCGTATTCCGGGTTGGAGAATGCGATGCGCCCTACGACTCCGGCGTCGGTGTTGGCCTCGGCCGCGATTGTTGCGCCCGCGCCACCGCAGTGACCAGCGGTGATTCCGACCAGGCGACCTGCTGCGTCGTTACCGATCGTGGTGAGCGTGCACTCGGCACTGTTGCCCACGATGATTCCGGAGCCCCCTCCCAGAACCGCCGGAGCTGCAGCAGATGCGGTCCCTACCCCGACACTGGCTGCAACGGCGGCGGCCGCGACGACAACCAGCATGAACTTCTTCAACAATGTATTCCCTCTCCAGCGGTGTCCGCAGACACTAGCAATAAGTAGCACCGATGGACGAGTGCGTGGGGAAATCTGTTCTCACGTCGTATCCTTCTGCTCCAGCGCGGCGAGCGTGGATCGTGCCACTTCGAGTTGCCGACTCAGTTCCGCCACGCGTTGTGCTGCTTCCTCGCGTGCATGCGAAATGACTGCCTCGACGGCGTCGCGTACCGAGTCGTCACCGAGTTCGCGGACGGCACGCGAGACCGCCTCCGGCGAAACCGGCTGCGCCTTGCCCGGGCGACGCGCACCGTGCGTGACTGTCACCGACCAATCGTTGTCCGGGCCGGCATGGATAGTGACGCTGACGCTGTCGGGGCCTTTCTTGCCCTTGCGCGCTGCAGGCGGCTTCGGAGCCACAGCCGGTCGCGACGGCGCAGGTACCGGCTTGACAGCAGCAGCTTTGACCGGTTTGGGCGGCGTGACAGGTTCGGTCCACTCGGCGATCTCGACCTCCGCCGGGGCAGGCTTGGTGGCCACCGGTGTCGCTTTGGGAACCCCTGACGCCGGGTTGCGCGTCATTCGCAATTCCTCGGCCTCGAACGGAAGCTCGTCGTTGACGCCCTTGGGCGAGATGGTGACGGTGTTGCCGTCCACGGACACGACCTTGGCAGAGGTGCCTTCGGGGAGTCCGAGGCTCGGCGTTGCCTCGATCAGGTAAACGGTGGCGCGCCGCCCCCCGGCGACTGCGGCTGCGAGACTCTCCAGGTTTTCGGGCGTGAGTGCGTCGGTCTTCGGCGATCGTCTACGCGGTGGCATCCAAGCGGCCTCTCTCGAAAGTGTTTGCGAACACTGTCCCACAAACTCGGGCAGTACTGCACTGAGCCGGGAAGTCGTCGGCAAGTCTTGCGCACTGCTCGGGTTCGCGTGATGTCGGAGTAGGGGCGCGAGATCGGAAACCCCCTGATCGACCAGCGCTTCCGCGTAGCCTGACTTTTGTGCCTGTGACAAGGTACGGAACAGGAGCATTTCGGTGGACGACGTCGAATCGCGGATACAGAAGTCACACGACGTTCAGCAGGTCTACCTCTTGGACGCTGCCTCGACACTCGAGGTACAAGCGTTGAATCAGTGGATCGATGCGACGACTCAGGAAGGCGCCCAGCGTACACCGTCGGTCGTACTGTCGGGAGAAGCATCGCACCAAGTCGCGGACACCGTCCGCGGCATCACCGAAGACCCACTCCTTGTGCCGCTGAGAGTGACGCTGACGGAGAAGAAACGTAGAGGAATCCTCTACCGGATATTCGCACCACGCGGAAACTCCATGCCCACCAAGGCGTGGCAGCGATGGGTCACAGCTGACGACCCTGATCATTCGGCCGTCCTGGTCGGCGAGCCCGCCACGCTCAGCGAGTTGCAGGCGAGATTCGATCGGGTAGGCGGAACCTCGCTCTCCTCCTTCATCCGCAGGCAGGCCAGCCTCACGCTGGATCGCGCCGAACGCGATGTGATCGGTTCCGAGTACAAGATCCCGCGCTTCGTCGTCGAGGACATGACCGAGCAGAAGAAGTTCCACGACGGGATCAAAGAACTCGCCGAAAGGGTCGGCGAGAACCTCACCGACGTCGAGCGGCGCGTCCACGGAATTCTGGACGAAATGGTCGCCACCGAGACACGGCGTGCGGTGGAGATGTGGGGGACGCTCGGCGCGTATTTCTCGCGGGCATATCGCGTGGATGTCGATCGCACGAAGTTGCAGAAAGTCCGCGAGCTCAACAAGAACTATCCGCTGGTCTTTCTCCCGAACCATCGTTCCTATCTCGATCCACTGGTACTGCGGCCCGCGCTGCTCGCCGAAGGACTCCCACTCAATCATGTGATGGGCGGAATCAACGTCGGATTCTGGCCGCTGGGCCCGATCGCCAAACGCAGTGGCGTGGTACTCATCCAACGTAAGTTCTCCGACGAAATCTACAAGTGGACGCTGCGTCAGTACATGAGTTTTCTGCTGAGCAAGCGATTCAACCTGGAGTGGTACATCGAGGGCGGACGCAGCCGGACGGGCAAACTACGGCCGCCGAGGTTCGGGTTGCTCACCTACCTCGTCGACGCTCTCGACAGCAGCGACGCCGAGGATGTATATCTGGTTCCGACCTCGATCACCTACGACCGTTTGCACGAGGTCGGTGCCATGGCCGCGGAATCACATGGCGCGAAGAAGCAGGCCGAAGGTATCCGGATGGCGCTCGGATACATTCGCGCGCAGGGCAAACTACGCGGAAACGTGTACCTGACGTTCGGCGAACCGATCTCTGTCCGATCCATCGTCGATGCCAGCGAGGACAAGCGCGTCGCGGTCCAGCGGATCGCGATCAACGTCGCACACGCCATCAACAGTTC
>JBBPZN010000014.1:0-5103 GCA_038198705.1 Mycobacteriales bacterium | reverse complement strand
GATCGTCAAGCTCGGGGAGCCGAAAGGTGGTCCTGGCGGTGCAGGGCATGATGGATGTGTAGGTGGTATTTCGCCGGTGGCGTGCACGCCCGAGAGGAAAGCTCAGGAGTGAGCAAGCAGCGACCGGCGTATCGCGCGGAGTCGTTCGATCGGATGCTCGAGTACATGGCCGAGCGAGCTCGCGACTCGATCAGCTCCGGCGAACGAAAGATCCTGGGTATCACCGGTCCTCCCGGCTCAGGAAAGTCGACGGTGTGTAAAGCTCTCGGCGAGGTGCTCGGAGCGAGGGCCGCGATCGTCGAGATGGACGGATTCCACCTGGCGAACAGCGAGCTGATCAGACTCTCCAGGCTCGACCGCAAAGGGGCGCCCGACACGTTCGATGTGGACGGGTACGTCGCATTGCTCGGGCGCCTACGCGAGCAGGACTCCGAGGTGATCTACGCACCCCGATTCGATCGCGGATTGGAGGAATCGGTCGGATCAGCAGTGCCGATTCCGCGCAGCACTGCCTTGATCATCACCGAAGGCAACTACCTGCTGTCCGCGAACGGGGGATGGCAGTGGGTTCGACCGGCACTCGACGAGGTCTGGTATCTCGACGTCTCGCAGAACATTCTCACCGAACGATTGATCAGCAGACAGCGTCGTCACGGAAAAGCGCTCGCGGATGCACGTATGTGGACCGAACAAGTGGATCTTCCGAACTCGAAAATTGTTGCAGGAGAACGTGAGCGAGCCGATCTGGTCTTTGCAGTGCCAGAGGTCAATGGGCTGTAGGCAAGATGCAACCTGGTCGCGAAAGGAACACCATGCCCGCCCGCGATCTATGAGGCGGCCGGTCCTACAAGGATTCCGTCGATTTGGCACATTGCTGTCACCAAGACCTCATCCATCTTCATCTCAGCCATGGGTTGCATCTGTTCCGCGGTATCGAAGGTCATCGTCGTTGTCATCCGGGTCCGACCGCCGAGATCCATCAGTTCCACGAAACCATGCGCGGTGCCCATGTCTTCGATGGGTTCCCAATTCTCGTCGGCGAACCCGTCGTCGAAGGACAAGGTTCGACGTGCATCGATTGATGTGATCGACCACCGCCCCCGAACCTTCTGCCCGTGGGAACCGAGCATGTAGTAGTGGGCCACCCCGCCTGGTTCGAACTCATGGGTCTCGAATGTTGCCGGCGAAGTAGTTGGAGCCCACCATAGTTCGAGCATGCGAGGGTCTGCCCAGATCTGCCAGACGCGTTCGAGCGTCGCGTCGAACTCGGTAACGATCGTGAAGACGAGGTTGTCCTCATCCCTGTCGGTGCTGATGACGGTCATCGCGTCTCTTCCTGTTCTCGACTAGTCGAGTTTCTTGTCATGAGCTTGCGCTCAGCGCGGCGTACGTGGCCTGTAAATAGTCTCTGGCTCGGTCGGATCCGATGATCCCCTCACCCATGCGATTCATCATGTAGGAGAACGTCATTCCACTCTCGGGATGCATGACGATCAGTGACCCACCCCATCCACCCCAGAAACATATCTTCTCGTCAGGAATGTATGGAACCGTCTCGAGCTGCGGCAGCGCGAATCCCATTCCGAAACGCAGTGGCGCACCCAAGGCCAAATCGACTCCGCTACTCTGCTCGTCGAACGCAAGCTCTACAGCGTCGTGTCCGAGTAGTCGTACGCCGTCGACCGTTCCGCCGAGTGAGAGCGCAGACAAGATCGTTGCGACGGAGCGAGCATTACCGTGACCGTTGAGCGCACCCAGTTCGGCGCGGCGCCAGGGCGCGGTGTTGGCGGACTCGGCGTCGATCAGCGGGCCCAGGAACGTGCGGCGTCGCACTTTCGACGGGTCGGGAATCTTCGGCGAAGTGCTTACCGGCGGCGGCACGACAGCGGCGATGCGTTCCCAGTCCTGCTCGTGCGCACCGATCTGGAAGTCGGCGCCGAGGGGGCGAGCGATATCTTCGGCGACGAACTGTGCCAATGTCTTACCCGCTGTGCGGCGCACGAGTTCGCCGACGAGGTGTCCTTGCGTCGCGGCGTGATACCCGGACGTGGTGCGCGAATCCCACCACGGCGCCTGCACGGCCAATCGAGTAGTGGCCAACTCCCAGTCGTACATGTTCTCGGTGGTGAACGGTGCGTCCCAGCCCGAGACCCCGGATGTGTGCGACAGCAGGTGCCGCACCTCGATGTCGTGTTTGCCGTTGGCCTCGAACTCGGGCCAGTACTTCGCAACCGGTGCATAGGGGTCCAGGAGTCCGCGATCCATCAACATCAATGCGGCGAGGTTGGTGACCGTCTTGGTCGTAGACCAGACATTGGTGATCGTGTCTCGAACCCACGGACGAGTGCGAGCGGAATCGCCGTGCCCACCCCAGATATCGACGACACGGCGGCCGTCGATATCTACGACGATCGAGGCGCCGAGTTCCGCACCCGAGTCGATGGCGGCAGCCAACGCATCGTGCACTTCGCGAAAGCTCGGGTCCCAGTCGCCGTCAACCATTGCTCGATGCGCCGAGAAGTCGATGTACGGCGAGATCGACGTAGGTGTTTGCGACATCTTCGATGCTCAGGTCTCCTCCGTCACGGAACCACTTGCTGATTCCGTTCAGCATGTCCGTCACCGCGAAGGCAGCTGTACGGGCATCGGTCACTGTGAATTCCCCGGTGTGCATACCGGCTGCGATGACCTCGCGCACGCGTCGTTGGTAGCGGCGTCGATAGTCCTCGATCGTGGCTCGGTGTTCCGGCGTCAGCGACGCCAACTCGTGGAGCCCGACGATGTACTCGACGCGTCGGAGGTTGAGATGTACGAGATGTGCCCGCACCAGCGCCGCCAACCGCTCGGTGGGCGTGCCCGGTGCGTCGAGCAGCGGTAGATTCTCGTCGGCGGGCTCCTCGGTGACGGTGAGGCAGACCGCGAAGAGGATGGCTTCCTTGGACTGGAAGTGGTGGTAGAGGCTCGCTCCGCGGATCCCGACGGCGTCGGCGATGTCACGCATACCGACGTTGGCGTATCCGTCGCGCGCAAAGATTTCTGCCGCTTTCGACGCGATGTCCTCGCGGCGGCGTTGCGTTCGGATCTGGCGTGGGACGACTGCTTCACGATCGGGCGCGGTCATACAGGCTCCTCCGCTGCGGTGGCCATGGTTCGAAGGTTCCTCTTGAGGATCTTGCCCTGCGCGTCGACGGGTAGTTCTTCGACGATGTGCACGGATTTCGGGGTCTTGTAGGTCGCCAGTTCGATCCGGCAGTGCTCGATGATGGCCTGCGGATCGGGGGTGCACCCCTCACGCGCAATGACGAATGCTGTCACTGCCTCGGACCAATAGGGATCAGGTACTCCGACGACGGCGGCACGCAGCACCTCCGGGTGTGCGTGAATGGCGCGTTCGACTTCTTGCGAAGATACATTCATTCCCCCGGTCTTGATCATGTCCTTCATGCGATCGTAGAAGAACAGATTTCCGTCGGCGTCGACGCGCACCATATCGCCGGTGTGTACCCAGCCGCCACGGAAGACTTCGGCGGTTCGTTCCTCGTCTTTGAAGTATCCGAGCATCACCGACGGAGTGCGACAAACCAATTCGCCGATCTCGGCGTCGTTGCCCTCAGCGTCGACGACCTTGATCTCCAGGTGCGTGACCGGTTTACCGATCCACGACGCGTCCCCACCGGGAATGTCGTCGAGGGTGGAGAACCAACCGACCGATCCCAGTTGGGACAGTTCGGACTGTCCCCAATACGTGCCCCAGATCGCCTCGGGTGCCGCACTCGCCCACGCCTCGATGGTGTGAGGTGAGACCTGGCCACCGTAAGTGAGGCAGCGTCGGACCTGCCCGACGGCGGTGCTGCCGAAAGCGGAGTCGCGAGCGAGGGCCATGTAGAACGTCGGAGTTTGGGCGATGACCGAGATCTTCTCGTCGGCGATGATCCGGAGCGAGAGCGCAGGGTCGACGGTCGACGGCAACACGAGCGTGGCACCCATCAGTGTCAGGGTGGTCATCGATCCGAGGCCTGCGATGGTGTGGAACGGCATGACGAACAGCCAGGTGTCCTCGGGGCCGGTCCGCAGACCCCAACTCCACGCGGGCGCCGTGGAGATCAGGAAGTTGCGATGCGGAATCATCACACCTTTCGGTGCGGCCTCGGTGCCGGAGGTGTAGATGACCATGGCGACGTCGTTCTCGTCCATCTCGACTTCGGGGTCGGTCGACGGCGTTTGCGCTGTCCGATCCTCGTACTGTGCGCCGAACGTGACGAGCGTCGTCGACTCGGGCTTGACGCCGAAGATCGTGTCGGCGAATTCGACGTCGGCGACCACCACCGTTGGTTCTGCATGTTCGAGTTGGTGCCGCACTTCTGCGGATCGATACATGACGTTGATGCCGGTGAACGCGGCACCGATCTTGAGGGTGCCGTAGTACGCGATGACGACGTCGACACTGTTGTGGGCCATCGACGCGACTCTGTCACCGCGCCGAACCCCGAGTTCGAGGAGAAGGTTCGCGAACTGATTCGCCCGGGCGTCGAGCTCCGCGTACGTGGTGACCAGGCGTTCACCGTCGGATCGGTAGCTGATGAACGCAGACTTGTTCGGCTGCGTTCGCGCGTGTCGACGAAGTTGATCGCCGATCGTGGCGCGGCCGATCAACGAACGGTGATGCTGGGCGATGCCGGTCACTATGTCTCTCCTGAAGGTGTTCGGCCGGCTCAGAGCGCGGGGGACGGGGTGGCGTCGAACATCGGCTGGGAAAACGTTTCGAGGGCGACGATCTGCTCGACGGGATCGCGGGTGAGCTTCTTGGGAAACGGCCGCTCAGGGTATCCGACGGCGATGTGAGCGGCGGTGATGTACCCCTCGGGGATTTCCAGCAGCTCGCGCACCTTGGGTTCTTCGGCGCACAACAGTGTGGTCACTGCGGTGGCGACGCCCTGGTCTCGCAAGCTCAGGCACAGGTTCTGCACTGTCGGATAGATCGACGCGCCACCGACGACGGAGAGTCTGCCGAGTTCGTGATCGGTGGGGTGAAGTCCGTCGACTGCAGCGCACACGACGACGATTGCGGGTACCTCGGCCAGGTGACGGGCGAAGAAGTCGGCG
>JBBPZN010000013.1:0-10592 GCA_038198705.1 Mycobacteriales bacterium | reverse complement strand
CAGGCGAAGGCCCAGCCGATGGCGGTTCCAACCCCAACGGCAACGACGGTGGGGCCGACGGCACTGCAGGCCCCGGCGAAGGCCCAGCCGACGGCGGTTCCAACCCCAACGGCCACGACGGTGGCGCTGACGGCCCAGCCGGATCCGGTGAGGGTCCAGCCGACGGCGGATCGACCCCCAGTGGCCACGACGGCGGTGCGGACGGCGCGGCTTGAGCCTGATAGATCTCGACCAGCGCGGGCCGGAATTCCGGTCCGCGCTCGGTCGTTTGATATCCGTCGACGGGCGGACCTTCGCCGATGAGTACTGGGGGAAGAAGCCACTGCTCTCGCGGGCATCCGACCTCACCGCCTCGTTCGACGATTTGATGACGTCCTCGGCCGTGGATGAACTGATATCGCGCCGCGGGGTGCGCACTCCCTTCGCGCGAATGGCCAAAGATGGCTCCCTGCTGGACAAATCCCAGTTCACTTCGTCCGGTGGTTTCGGCGCCGAGATGCCCGACCAGCTCGACTCCGCGGCGATTCTGTCCGCGTTCGCCGGCGGTCACACTCTTGTTCTACAAGGCCTACATCGGCTGTGGCCTCCCCTGATCGACTTCGTTCGCGATCTGGTCGACGACATCGGTCACCCGTCACAGGTCAACGCCTACATCACCCCGGCATCGTCGCAGGGATTCGATCCGCACTACGACGTGCACGATGTATTCGTCCTCCAGATCAGCGGTGAGAAGCGGTGGATTCTCCATCCGCCCGTGCACACGCACCCCCTGGCCGATCAACCCTGGTCCGACCGGCGCAGTGCCGTCGAGCAGCAAGCACGCGAAGTGCCCACTGTCGATACAGTGCTCGAGCCCGGCGACGCCCTGTATGTGCCTCGCGGGTGGATTCACTCGGCAGAAGCATTGGGCGATACCACTATTCACCTCACCATCGGCGTTGCATCGTTCAATGAATTCGACGTGGCGACTCAGCTGATCGGTCTGCTAGCGGACGACGCCGGTCTTCGTGAACCGCTGCCCGCCGGCATCGACCTCACCGACTCCGACGCTCTCGCACCGCATATCGACCGAGTGCTCGACTCCATCGGATCGATCCTCGCCGAGGTCCGAGGCGACCCCGAACTCCGAGACCGCATCGCCAGAGGACTCGCAACACGCTTCGTCTCCGCCACGCGACCCGAACCAGTGCAGCCGCTGAAGACTGTCGCCTTCATGACCTCGCTCGACGCCGACAGTTCGGTGGTGTGGCGTCGTGGGTTGACTGCCTCTGTCGACGTCGACGGAGGCAAAGTTCGTCTCGGTCTTCGCGGTACAACGATCTCGCTCCCCGCCGAGTGTTCGGCCGCGGTGATCCAACTTCATGCAGGGAAGGTCTGCCGCGTCGGCGAGCTGGCCGGCCTGGACACCGAGAGTGCCATCGTCGTGACTCGGCGTCTGCTTCGCGAGGGAGTACTGGTACCGGCAGCATGAGCGGGCCTGCCTGCAGCGACCGCGCCCGCGAGCGCGGTGACGCCTTGGCCGGATCCGGGTCGCCGGGAAGTCGCTGGTTTCTCGTCGAGCTCGACGGACCCTGGGGACACTCTGCTTTCTTGAATTCGGCCAGGGTGATCGATCCGGACCTGGGTTTGCGCATCGTTCGCCGTATCGAAGGTGCCGGCATGCGCACCCTTGCCATCAGGCGACCTGCTCGGCGGCTGAGCGAGGCCCGAATGAGATGGGCCATTGTCGACTGCGACATAGGTTCGGAGTCGATCCGATGGGGCGAGGTCGACGCTTACGAGGAGCTTCTCGACGTTCCACTCGACGGATCGGCCGGAGAACCCTCACCGGATCCGATCGTCGCTGTCTGCACTCACGGCCGCCACGACCGCTGCTGCGCCGTCCGCGGACGGAAGGTGCTCCCGGCATTGAGGGAACACCACGAGTCGGTGACCTGGGAGTGCTCTCACCTGGGCGGTGACCGATTCGCCGGAACGATGATCGTGTTTCCGCAGGGCCTGTATTACGGCAACGTCGACGACGCCGAAGTCGCGACGATCGTCGATCGGCACCAGGCGGGATTTCTCGAACCCCGCTTCCTCCGGGGCCGAAGCTCACTGTCGGCCCCGGTCCAGGTCGCCCAACATCACGCCCGTGCGGCACTGCGCGAGGAAAGAATCGACACTTTGAACCCACTGTCGACAGCGCAACACGGCAGCACATGGATCGTAGAGCTCGACCACGACGGTGCTCGTATCGTCGTGACGCTGGAGCAGGGCGTGTCCCAGCCCATCACCACGACCTGCGCGGCAGTGCGCGCCGGCGCCGTCAGAACCTTCGAATTGATCGACATGACGATGCCCTAACGCACAATCCCCGCAGGCTGCTCTTCCACCTGCCTAGAATGGTCGACGAACCCATTGACATAGGAGGACACATGCCCCCGCAAGCATGGCGTTGAGCGTCGGAGACAACATTTCGGTCTCCCTCAGCGGTGAGGACGAAGCAGAACTGCGGGGCTATTGGGACACACTCGTCGTCGGCGCGAAGTAGACGATGGGGCTCGAGAAAGCACCGTGGGGTTACACCTTCGGTATGCTGACCGACAGATTCGGCGTCAGCTGGTTGGTCAACATCACCGGTACCCACTCTTGATCGGATAGCACTGGGTGCACGATGAACCGATGAAGACGATTGCACGTATTCTGCTCGGTTCGTTCTTGATCTTCGCCGGTTTCAGTCACCTGTTCTGGGCGCGTGAGGCGTTTCGTGCGCAGGTGCCCTCGTGGGTGCCGCTCGACGCGGACTTCGTAGTGCTGGCCTCCGGCGTAGTGGAGGTCGCCCTCGGCCTGGCCCTAGTCGTGCTGGTGCGTCGGCGAGTAGCTCTCGGCTGGATCGTGGCAGCATTCTTCTTTGCGGTCTTCCCCGGCAATATTTCGCAATTCCTCACTCACAGTGATGCTTTCGGACTCGATACCGACGCAGCTCGCGGTATCCGATTGCTCTTCCAACCAGTACTCGTGGCATGGGCGTTGTGGTGCACAGGCGCGTGGGCCGCCTGGCGATCGCGGCGATCAGGTGCCCGGGTGCGGTAGTTCGAACAGCACCCGGATGCGACTGCCCGTAACCGCACGGTCAGTATGGAGGTAAGTACAACTGATTACATGAACTAAGCAACGAGGTGGCGTAGTGAGCGACGCAGCAGCAATCGGCGACGGTATCTTTCAGATCCCCGTCCCCATCACGGACAATCCGCTGGGTAACACCCTCGTCTACGCAATGGAATCCCCCGGCGGGCTGATCCTGGTCGACGCAGGGTGGGACGACGACAACGCTTGGAATGGTCTGACCACCGGCCTCGAGTCGCTGGGACACTCGATCACCGACGTCGAAGGCGTCGTGCTGACGCACTTTCATCCCGATCACGTCGGGCTGTGCGGCCGCGTCCGGGAAGCCTCCGGTGCGTGGATCGCAATGCACGAGGCCGATCACACGCACTTCGAGGCCATGACTGCCGATCGCGGCCCGGAGTGGGTGAATCTGCAGCTCGACAACCTAGTGGCTGCGGGCGCCCCTGCCGCCGACATCGAGGCATGGCAGAAACACGCACCGTCGGCCCCTACCGGACCGGAGTCAGCCCCGGACCGCGTACTCACCGACGGCGAGATCATCAAGCTCGCCGGCCGTGAACTCGAAGTCGTCTACACCCCGGGGCACACCCCCGGCCATGTGTGCTTCTATCTACCCGAATCCGACGTCATGTTCACCGGCGACCACGTTCTTCAGAAGACGACGCCGCACGTCGGAAACTTCGTCTATCCCCTGGAAGAACGCGACGCGCTCGCTGAATTCATGGACTCACTTCGACGCGTCCAAACGTTGGACATCACTCGTGGCCTCGGGGCGCACGGCATCCCGATCGACGACGTCGCAGGCCGTGCCGGCGAACTGATCAGCCATCACGGGGAACGACTCGATCACCTGTACGAGGCATTCGGCGACAACGAGATCACCGTGTGGCAGGTTGCCGAACGAATGAAGTGGTACAAGCCGTGGGCTGACATCTCTCCGTTCGGCAAGACCATGGCACTGTCCGAAGCAGCTGCACACCTCCGCCATTTGGTGGCGCTGAACCGGGTTGCTCAGGTGCCGGAATCCTCGCCTGCCCTCTTCGCCAGAGTCTGATCACTGATCCATATCGACATGCATGACCCGTCGTCGGCGCGCCGAGATCGTCATAAGTTCATTGTGGCTCGGGTACCGGCGCATGCGTGATCCTTTGCGGTGATGAACCTCCAGCGCTGTGGAACACTCGCAACCATGGACTCGAACCCCGTCGAAATCACCGTCCTCGGACAGGGCCAGGCCACGTTCGCACCGGAACGCTGCACGATATCGCTGACGGTGAGGTCCGACGGCCGCTCCGCGGAGGCTGCTACCGAGCCCGCCCACCGGTTGGTCCGAGAGCTGACCGAACTCATCGATCCGCTCTACAACCAGAAGTCCGGCCCGATCGACAGGTGGTCTCTCGATCAGGTGCGGCACAGCCGAAATCGGCCGTTCAATCACGATGGTGAGCAGCTCCCCTACGTTTATCAGGCCGTAGCCTCCATCGACGTCGAGTTCAGCCAGATAGATGTCATCGACGCATTCGTCTATGCGGTGTCCGCGCTCGACGGCGTCGACATCGGCAGCTTCGACTGGACGCTGACCGAGGAGAGCGTGCAGGACAACACGCGACACGTTCGCAAGATGGCTGTACAGGACGCTCTCGACAAGGCAGAGGTGTACGCCCAGAGCGTCGGACTCGTGTCGGTGAAGGCACTGGCCATCGCCGACCCCGGGTTGCTCGGCGTTACCGCAGGACATCAGGACTACGGGATGGCCACACGCGCCTACGCCGGCCGAGAAGCCGAGGGGTTCGACTTGAAGCCCCAGGACATCGTCCTACGGGCCGAAGTGCACGCGCGGTTCGCCGCAAACTGATCGGACCGTGTTCGCATGAAGGGCCGTATGTAGACCGCAGGGACGCACAGTTCGAAGTGGTCGACTGCCGCAGTTCTGGTTCACCGAAACCAAGGCAACCGCGATGTCCGACGCCCTGGCGCAGTCCTTACCAGCCGGAACAGCTGTGGCCTTCGATGCTCCATCGCGCGCGCTGTACTTCGGGCCGATCGGCAGCGCGGAGGGGAACCCGGCCGGTGGCACCACGCCAGCCCGCGGCACGATCGACGTCGACGGCAATGCCGGACCGTTGACCGTCTCGGTCCAGAAGTCCGACGAGCTGCCCGGCCCGTGCATCGAGGGATACGTCGACGAACGACGCACCCTCGACCTGGTCACCATGCCCGACTTGGGGTGACGACGCCGGCTCCTGCTGCGACCGCAGCTGCGCTCGGCATCTGCACGATCGAGTCCTTCCCCTCGACCGCACCACCGATCGACGAAGAAACCACCGGGCGACTCAACAACACACTCGACGCAATTCCTTTGAGCAGCTTGCAATTCGACCGCCGGCTCGGATCGTTGCTTCCGGACGAATGGATGACCGGAGGAGTATGTGAGACTCTGCACGCCGTCGGCGGCGCGATGGAACTGACAGTAGAAGTGATCGGTGGTCAACCGTTTCCACCGACAGTGGATCGCGGGGCCACCCTGCAGATCACGCCCAACGGACTTGCCGTCGAACGTTCGACGAAGTCGCCGACCGGCCCAGACAACGAGGTAACACCGCGGACCGACACCGTCACAGTAACCAGAGCGTCCGGCACGCGAATTGCCGTACGTTCTTCCGGCACGGATCCCCTCCCCTTCGACGTACTCGAAACGATCGCCACAGCTGACGGCCTCGATGTGACCTGAGCGTGCGTCTGCGACCTGTCGGTCATCACGCCTACCATGGGTAACCGTGACCATTCCCACCATGGACGAACTAGAAGTCGACGCCCTCGAAATCCGCTTCGGGACCGACACGTTCACGCGCGGATCGAAATACTTCGATGAAGGCAGAGTTGGGCAGGTCACGTGGGATCGACGGGCGTCGACACTGTCCTCACAAGTACGGGGCAACCGCGCCACCCCGTATTCGACAGTAGCCACCATGTCGACCCGGATGGGCACCATCGTGGCCGTGGAATACGGCCGCTGCAATTGCCCCGTCGTCTTCAACTGCAAACACGCCGTCGCACTGATTCTGCAGGCGAAGGCGGACAGCGTCCGGACGCCGGCGCGCGGGCCGGTGAACACCGCGGGCCATTGGTCTCAGGCCCTTGCATCAGTCATCTCCGCCAAGCCCGCCGAGCTCGACGGGCCGAGCAGCGGGCGCATTCGCGTCGGGCTTCAGTTGGGCCTGGAACCGTCGGTCGACCGCGCCGACGCAATTCGACTACTGGCCCGCCCGGTGATGTTCAACGAGCGTAAAGCCTGGGTCGGCGGCGGCGTCTCGTGGTCGTCGCTTCCGTCCACCACGGATCGACGCGTCCAGCGTCAGGTCGACATTCTGCGGGAGCTGTATGCGCTGCATCAAGTGCGCTCGCGTGGGCGCTCGGCATACTCGTTCCAACGAACCGACTCCGCGACGATCGACCTCGCAGACATCTCCGGTCGGCTGCTGTGGGATCTGCTGGGCGAGGCACGCGAAGTCGGACTTCCGTTGATCAACGCACATCGCATACTCGGTGAAATCCCTTGGCCAGGAGAAGGAGAGTTCACCGTCGACATCACCTCCGGTGATTCCGGATCCCTTTCCGTGGTCGGCCGAATCACCCTCGACAGCACCATAATTCCGCCCAACCGTCGGAGCTTCCTCGGCAATGACGGTTCAGGGATTGTGTACTGGGACGACGAGGCGCACACAAACCACGCAACCCGCGAGTTTCGACTCGCGCGGTTGTCGAGACCGGTCCCGTCCGCGCTTCGACGGATCGCCACGACCATCGATCCCATCGAGATACCCTCCTCGGACCGTGCGGACTTCACGACGAGATACCTGCCCGCACTCGAGCATGCCAGCGATGTCGTATCTTCGGACGGCTCGTACACCGCACCCGTCGTCACCGGCCCCGAACTCCACCTCACGGTAACCCACACCGGAGACAACCGACTGACGTTCTCCGGCCAGTGGCGCTACTACCTCGACAGTACCGAAATAGACTATCCAGCAGATATATACAGCTCAGCCGAGGGAGTTCGCCATCCAGACTCGGAGGTCGCGTTGCTGCGCAGAGTGCTACCTGTACTGGGTCGGCCCCCTGGCAATGAATTCATCTCGTTCACTGCCGTCGGGATCTCGGCCGGCATACTCGTCACCGACCAGCTACCGCTCCTGGACGAGTACGACAACGTGCATGTGGCGACTGTCGGAGAGCTTCCAGATTTTCGAAATGTCAGCGACGATGTCGGCATATCGTTGTCCACCACTGCGATTCGAGGAGACAACGACTGGTTCGATCTCGGCATCGCAGTCACCGTCGACGGCACCGACGTCGAACTCGCCACGGTCATTACTGCCATTGCTCGCGGCGAGACCCACCTGATGCTCTCCGACGGCCGGTTCTTCTCACTGGAGCGCTCTTCGTTGCTCACCCTGCGACGGTTGGTGGAAGAAGCCCGGTCGTTGCAGGACCACGTGAACGGACCATTGAGAATCAGCAGATACCAAGCCTCGCTGTGGGAGGAGCTCGCCGAACTCGGTGAAGTGACTCGGCAGGCCACAGCGTGGCGCGAACAGGTCACAGCTCTGTTGAAGCTCGATTCGATACCGCCCCAGCCCGCGCCTGCGGGTATCGGCGCTCAGTTGCGGCCGTACCAGCTCGAAGGCTACTCATGGCTGCTCTTCCTGTGGACCCACGGTCTCGGAGGAATCCTCGCCGACGATATGGGCCTCGGTAAAACTATCCAGGCGCTCGCGATGATCAGCAAGATTCGAGAGAGCGGACCATTGCCTGCCCCGTTCCTCATCGTGGCCCCTACGAGCGTGGTGCACAACTGGGCAAAAGAAGCAGAAAAGTTCGCGCCGGGCCTCAACGTGGTCACGGCCGGCGAAACACGCGCACGACGGCGAGGTCCGGTGGGCGACATCGCGCTCGGTGCCGACATCGTCGTGACGTCCTACACAGTCTTTCGCCTCGATTACGACGACTTCGAAGCAGTGTCCTGGTCAGGCCTCATCCTCGACGAGGCGCAGTACGTCAAGAACCACCAGAGCAAGTCCTACCAGTGCGCTCGGCGGCTGTCCGCTCCATACAAGCTCGTCATCACCGGCACCCCGATGGAGAACAACGTCATGGAGCTGTGGTCCTTGCTGTCGATCACCGCGCCCGGACTCTTCCCCTCACCGAAGAAGTTCACCGACAACTACCGCAATCCCATCGAAAAAGACGGTGACACAGAGCAACTGAGAACCCTTCGGCGACGCATCAAGCCGCTGGTACTACGGCGGTCGAAAGATACTGTGGTGCAGGACCTTCCCCCGAAGCAGGAGCAGACCGTCGAGGTCGACCTTCATCCGCGCCATCAGCGCGTCTACGACACAAGGTTGGCCCGCGAGCGTCAGAAGATACTCGGGCTGCTCGACGACTTTCAACGCAATCGGGTCACGATCTTGCAATCACTGACCACTCTGCGTCAGCTCAGCTTGGATGCTTCGTTGGTCGATGAGAAGCACTCGGACATACCCAGCGCCAAGATCGACGAGCTGGTCGATCAACTACACGAGATCATCGAAGGTGGCCACCGAGCGCTCGTCTTCAGCCAGTTCACCAGATTTCTGGCACTGGTGCGAGATCGCCTCGAATCCGAAGGCATTGCTCACGTCTACCTCGATGGAAGTACCCGAAACCGTGGCGATGTCGTCGAGCGTTTCCGAAGCGGGGAAGCACCTGTGTTCCTGATAAGCCTCAAGGCCGGCGGCGTGGGCCTCACGCTCACCGAAGCCGACTACTGTTTCGTACTCGATCCCTGGTGGAATCCCGCGACCGAGGCGCAAGCAGTCGACCGCGCTCATCGCATCGGTCAGGCGCGCACCGTGTTCGTCAACCGCTACGTTGCACGCGGCACCATCGAGGAAAAGGTAATGCAACTCAAGGAGCGCAAGGCCAAACTCTTCGCAAGTGTCATGGACGACGGCGGCGCCTTTGCCGGCGGACTCACAGCAGACGACATTCGAGGGTTGATCGAGTAGGCACCGGAGGAGGGGAGCGCTTTGGTAGGTTCGCTCCCCTCCGCTTCAATGGTCCATTCATACGATCAGATAACTTGTGGGCTCCATTCAAGCGGCAATACATCACGATCGACCCCGACAAACGAACAGATTGACCGCCGAACACAGCCGGAGTTCGTCCACCGTCTCGTTCACGCCTAGGCTCGAGATGTGGACCGACATAGTGCACAGCGCCTCTGGCCCCGGCCGCCGATTCTCCCGCGACCGATCTTGATGGACCAGCGCTGGGAACGTGTGGTGTTCCTGCACTCGAGGATCCCGAGTGCCGTCGTCTTACCGCTGCTGCCCCGAGGCTGCACACCGGACGAATTCGACGGCTCGTCTTGGGTCGGTCTGATCGGTTTCGAAATGGTCGGAGCCGGATTCGGATACCGCCGTCCAGTCCCCTACTTCGGGACCTTCCCCGAAATCAATGTTCGGCTGTACTCCATCGATGGTGAGGGACGGCGGGGAGTGGTCTTCCGATCATTGGAAGCTAGCCGACTCGCAGTGGTCTTGGGAGCCAACCTGGCTCGTGTTCCGTATCGGTGGGCGTCGATGACAATCGATGACGACAAATTCACCATCAGATACCGCAGCAGGCGCCTGGTTCCACCACACCGCGGCGCATCGACCGACTTCGCCGTCGCGCGCGGATCCCGTGACATGTCAGACGACCCGCTGGCCCAATTCCTCACGGCACGTTGGGGTTTACATACATCGGTCGCTGGGCGGCTCATGTACGTACCGAACCTGCACAGCCGCTGGAAACTTCTCGACGCCGAGTTGACTCATTGCTCAGATCAGCTGATCGAGGCTGCAGGTTTAGCGAACATCGCCGGCAGGTCACCGGACTCGGTGCTCTATTCAGATCAAATCGCTACACAGTTCGGACGGCCCTATGTTGTTCGTGCTTTACGCTAATCGATCCGCTGCCGATTTTAGACAGTTCAGACCGCCCACTTATCGTTTGAATGGTCCACTTCAAACGATCAGATAGCGTCGGTGCGCCATCGAAGCAGTGCCGTCTACGGCCGCGACGGTGCCGATACCGTCGAGGGTGCGCTGGCTGACCGCGTCAACGGTCCATTCATACGAACAGATAGCATCGGTGCGGCATCGAAGCGACAACGGCGACCGTGCCATCGAAGCGACATTCACCACCACACAAGAGACGGTGAATGCAGGAAAGCCCCCAACCGTAAGGTTGAGGGCTTCACTGCAAAATGTGTTCGGCGGTGTCCTACTCTCCCACACCCTGTCGAGTGCAGTACCATCGGCGCTGGAGGGCTTAGCTTCCGGGTTCGGAATGGGACCGGGCGTTTCCCCTCCGCTATGGCCGCCGTAACTCTATGAAACAGTTACACACGGAACACAACAGAGACAACACCACCAACCCTCTAACAGGCGGTG